>JAZSHW010000122.1:0-3164 GCA_045533495.1 Ruminiclostridium sp.
GCCTGCGCGTCAAATCTTTTCGGCGGCGATCCTACAACATTTGACGCTATAAAGAATTCCGCGGCTGAAATCAATGCTGATTTCAAGTTTGCTGATGAAGCTGTAACTCCTACAGATCCGCCTGTGGATAATCCCTCGGATAATCCCTCTGATATTCATTACGGCGACGCAAACTGCGACGGTTCCATAACAATGGCTGACGCTGCGTCTGTATTCCAGGCTCTTGGAAACCCCGACAAATATGCGCTTTCCGAACAGGGTGCAAAAAATGCTGATGTAAACGGCGAAAAGGGTATAACTCCCGACGACGCTATTACAATTCAGAAAGTAAGTGCGAATGTTCTTTCCGAAAGCGACCTTCCGCTTTCAAAGTAATGATTTTATCACGCCGCACAGCCCGTACTGTGCGGTGTTTTGCGTATTATCGCAGTAAAGCATCGTGGGATTTGTTTTCATAATCCTACATTTAAGTGGTTTATTTTATATAATTACAGATATTATTTTACAATACAACTATTTTAAATTAAACGATTAAGTATTATAAAATTATTTATTAACGATTTCTCAACAAAAGGTTGTGCTTTGTGCAAATGCATAATTTTTTTACCGTGAATATATACAAAACCGACAAAGCAATTATAGTCAATACGGAGAAATTCACTTAAATCATAGCTTTTTTACCGAAATGTAACCTTTATGTAACCGCTACGTTACCAAAAAACTGTAAAAATTATGTATAATATATGTACAAACGTATTATAGGCACGTTGTTTTTATTATTAAGAAAGAAGTGTGATGTAAATGATTAATTTCAAAAGAATTAAGTCAGTCGTCCTCAGCGGAATGGTTGCTGCTGCCTCAGTAGCAGGTTCATTCACAGCAGCTGCTCCCTCTCTCTCAGCAAGCGCTGCAACTGATGACTACGCAAAGCTCCTCCAGTACTCTCTCTATCTCTACGACGCAAATATGTGTGGTACTGATGTAGACACAAAGTCAGGTATTACATGGCGCGGTGACTGCCATACTGATGATGAAGTACAGGGCGGCTTCCACGATGCAGGTGACCACGCAATGTTCGGTCTCCCTCAGGGCTATACAGCTTCATCTCTCGGCTGGAGCTACTACGAGTTCAAGGACGCTTATGACGCTACAGGTCAGTCTGAGCATCTCAAGATGATTACAGACCATTTCTGTGATTTCTTCAAGAGATCCACAAAGCTCAGCGGTTCTTCTGTTTCCCAATTCCTTTATCAGAAGGGCGACGGTGACGAAGATCACAAATACTGGGGACCTCCCGAGAAGCAGGCTGGCGGAAGAAAGATGTTCTGGACATCAGGCGGAGCTTCCGATATCGCTGCTGACTATGCAGCTGCTCTTGCTCTGAACTACATCAACTTCGGCAACAAGGAGGACCTTACATACGCTGAGGCTCTCTACAACTTCTCCACACAGCACAATCAGGTTGCAGTAGACGGCCCTAACGGCTTCTACAAGTCAAGCGGCTGTCAGGACGAACAGGCTAACGCAGCAGGCTGGCTCTACATCGCTACAAACAACGAAAAGTACAAGAATGACTGTGCTTCAAAGCAGACAGAGTATCTCGGCTGGGTTGACGGCTGGGACAACAGAGGTCTTGGTGCAGCTTGCGTTTACGCTCATATCACAGGCAACTGGGGTAAGGTAAACAACTACATCGGCGGCAAGGCATCAGGCAGCAACTACCTCTTTATGGATAAGTGGGGCAGCGCTCGTCTTAATACAACAATGCAGTTCTGCGCTCTTGCAGCTACAAAGAACTCAAATGTAGATTACACAAGCTGGGCTAAGGGTCAGATGGATTACATCACTGGCAGCAACCCTGCAAATACTTGCTTCGTTATCGGATTTGCAAGCAATTCTGCTAAGAACCCACACCACAGAGCAGCTTCTGGCTACCAGAGCTACGGCGAATTTAACGGCGAGGCTCATCCTCAGGCAATCAGCCCCAACGGTCACTCTCTCGTAGGTGCTCTCGTTGGCGGACCTACAGATGCAGGCGGAAGCTATGTTGACGATATGAACGACTACGTATGCAACGAGGTTGCTATCGACTACAAAGCCGGCTTCGTTGGCGCAGCAGCTGGTCTCTACCACTTCTACAAGACAGGTAAGACAGTTTCTTCTATCGAGGGCGTTGACAAGATTTACAGCGGCGGCAGCAGCACACCTCCCGCAGGTACAACACCTCCCGCAGGTACAACAGCTCCTCCTTCATCAACACCTCCTACACAGACAACTGAAGTTCCTTCAGGCGGAGATATCACACTCCTTCCTGACGATATGGTAGTTGGCACAGAAAAGGGCGATGACGGTGAGATGAACAACTACGCTGAGTTCAGCCCTCAGGGTGCTAAGTCCGTTACATTCTACTACTCTGTAAGCTCTAACGATATGCAGAGCTCAGGTGCTTTCGGTACATGGAACGGCGAATGGGCACAGGAAGACTTCGAAGTTAACGTTAAGAACGGTAAGGTTGAGGTTTCCTACGATATTCCTGCTAACGTTGGTTCAACAGTAAAGGCAATGGTATTCTGGCCACACGGTGACGCTGTAACTATCGACAAGATAGTTCTCCACAAGGGCGGTTCTTCCGCAGGCACAACATCAAAGACTACTTCCAAGACAACATCCAAGACTACTTCAAAGACAACTTCTTCAACAACCACTCCCGCTGGCGGAGATAAGGTTCTTCTTCCCGCTGATATGAATGTTGGCGTAGAAGAGGGCGATGACGGCGAGATGAATAACTACGCTGAATTCAACGCAAAGGGCTACAAGACAGCTACACTCTACTACACAGTAAACACAAACGATATGCAGAGTTCAGGCGGTTTCGGTACTTGGACAGGCGAATGGGAACAGGTAGACTTTGAAGTAAACGTAAAGAACGGCAAGGTTGAAGTTTCTTACGACATTCCTGATAACGTTGGTGCAACTGTTAAGGCTATGATCTGGTGGCCGCACGATAAGGGCGTAACAATCGAAAAGGTTGTTCTCAGCGGTGGTTCCACAAGCACAACATCAAAGACAACATCAAAGACAACATCCAAGACAACATCTAAGACTACTTCAAAGACAACTTCTTCAACAACATCAAAGACAACTTCCAAGACAACATCCAAGAC
>JAZSHW010000044.1:0-28099 GCA_045533495.1 Ruminiclostridium sp.
AGATGCAATTTTCCGAAATACCAGTGGGTAAACTCTACGCTGTCCTGAATTTTATCAAGATATGTATTGATATGATTTCTGTTTGTACTGCCGACTTCAATAAATTCGGCAATTTTTGACGACGGCTCATAGGAGATTATAAAATCCACCTTGTTTCCGTTCTTTTTAAGATTTTCAACGCCTTCGTCCAGTTCTTCCTCTGTCGGAATTTCTGCTATCCACTTCTTTTCTTCGTCAGGCTCTGAGTAGGAATTATTTTCCTCGCTCTGCCCTCCGCCAAAGGTGAATATCCTTTTACCTGCTATCTCATAGCACTGCCCACGCATAAGCTGTCTTAGATTGCCGCTTATCACTCTTACCTTACCGCCGCACCATTCTTCTATCGGGTACTTTGATAAAAGCTCGTAGTTTTCGTGTACGCCTTCTACAAAAAGCACATCGTATTTCTTTTTACCAAGTGACTTCAGGACCTTCTTTTCCTTGTCGTCACCGCTCCATATACAGCCGAAATCGCCTGTAATTATAAGAGCGTCTTTCTTCTTAAGCTTTTTTAACAGCGGATTTTTGAACCTTGTCAGATCTCCGTGCATATCGCCTGTGATCATTATCATAATTTTACTTCCTTTTACCTGCTCCAGTCAATAGGGGAGAGATTGTTTTTTGCTAAAAATTCATTTATCCTTGAAAAATGCCTGCATCCGAAAAAGCCGTTATACGCCGATAAGGGACTCGGATGTGCGGCGGTGAATATTCCGTGGATTTTATTTGTTATAAGGGGCATTTTTGCCTTTGCATTACCGCCCCAGAGAATAAACGCCACAGGGGTCTGTTTTTCGTTCAGCAGAGAAATAATTCTGTCGGTGAGTATCTCCCAGCCCTTGCCTCTGTGACTGCCCGCCATACCCTCTCTGACAGTCAGAGAAGTGTTTAAGAGCAGTACGCCCTGCTTTGCAAGTCCTGTAAGGTCGCCGTCGTTCATATCCCTTACGATACCTAAATCAGAGTACATCTCCTTATAGATGTTTTTTAATGAGGGCGGCGGAACAATTCCCTTTTGTACAGAAAAGCAAAGTCCGTGTGCCTGTCCTATACCGTGATAGGGATCCTGACCTAAGATAACTACCTTTGTATCCTCATAAGATGTATATTTAAGGGCATTATATATACTGTCGGCAGGGGGGAATATACTGCGGCTTTTATATTCTGCCACAAGAAATTTACGGAGATTTTTGTAATACTCCTGCTCCCATTCTCCTTTTAGAAGCCCGTCCCAGTCATTGCCGATATTAACCATTACCGTCACCAATCTTTCGTCTTGCATAATCAAAAAGATACTGCTGTGCTATACCCTCATAGCCTTTTATACAAGGGGGTAGTCCGTCGGGGTAAAACTCGGCTATCACACGCTTTATCCATACGTCCTTCGGCAGTGCTTCGGTCTTGTAATAGCCGAATAAAAGCACGCAATCCGCCACCTTTTCGCCTACTCCCTTTATTTTTTTTAGCTGCTCCTTTGCCGCTTCATAATCCATATCATAAATATCGGGTAAGACTATCTCTCCGCTTTGCAGTTTATTCATTGCATCTGCTATGTACTTGGCACGAAAGCCTGCCCGTAAGGGAGCTAAATCCTCTGCGGTAACTCCGTAGAGCCTTTCTTCACGAGGGAAAAGATAACCGAAATCCCGCTTTTCTCCGTACATTTCACAGAGCCTTTCTATTATCCCCGATATCCTTTTTATATTGTTATTCTGGGATATGATGAAGCTTATCAGCGTTTCAAAGGGGCTTTGCCTTAAAATTCTGATGCCGCTTTTCTCCTTGCAGGCCTCTCTTAAATGCCTGTCCTCTGAAAACCTTTCTATAAGTGCCTTATAGTCGGTATCCATATCGAAGTAATTATTCCAGAAAGGGATATCCTCTTCCTTTATATCATAAAGGGTTATTGTCCCCTGCTCTTTTCTGAGCCTTAAAAATCTGTCCCCGACAATTCCGCTGTACAGTCCGTTTTCTTCTTTAAAACGGAATGCCTGTCCGCAGAAAAATATCTGGTCAGGCTCAAAATTGTCACAGGTAAAGCTGTAATCCATAAATTCTTCCCTTTAGATGCAGAAATTTTAAAAATCGCTTGATTATTTGCTCCTTTTATAATACAATATTAATTAGAAAAAAACAAGCCTCATTTTTTCATAAATTCAAAAAATCTGTTGAAATATGGGCTAAAAGGCAAAAACTAAACTTTAGTTCACATAACGAAATTAAACACGAAAGGAAAAATACTATGAGAGAAAGTATACTTACCATACCCGTAAACGAGGTATTTGAACCGAGAGAGGGTTGCCCCATCTGCCGTATGAGAGATACTGTAGAACAGCATATCTGCGAGTACATAATGGGTGCCGCAATGATGGAGCCTGATGTAAGAATTGAAACAAACAAGCTTGGCTTCTGCCATACCCATTACGGTCAGCTGATGAAGCAGAACAACCGTCTTTCCTTAGGTCTTATGCTGAATAGCCACCTCGAAGAGATGAGAACCGATATATTTGAAAAGAAAGGACTTTTTGCCGCTAAGGACGCCAAGGCAAAAAAGGCGGCGGCAATTACCGAAACCTGCTTTGTATGCTCTAAGGTACAGTGGGGTATCGACCACATGCTCGAAACCGTATTCACAATGTACGCAAAGGACGGCAAGTTCAAGAACCTTTTCAAGAGTCAGGAATATTTCTGCGTTCCCCACTATCACTATCTTGTGGAAAAGAGTGCAGATAAAATGGCAAAGGCTGACAGAGCAGACTTTATAAAGGCACTTGACGAGATAATAATAAACTATGCAAAGACCTTAAACAGCGACGTAAACGACTTCTGCAACAGCTTTGACTATCGTAACGCAGGCAAGCTCCACAGTGCAGAAATGGAACACGTAAGAAACTCCGTTGAAAGAGCAGTAGAATTCTTAACCTCAAGAAAACCCGAAACAAAGTAAAAGTCTTCGACTTTCTTTTGGCAATTTTGCCTGAATATTTGGTAATCTTTGCTGAAAATAGTGTAAAATATATTGAAATTTTCTTTAAAATATAGTATAATAGTAGAACTACATAGTTTTAAATAAAAGAACTGACGCACAAAAAGTGCAAGGAAAGGTAACATATATGACTAAAAAGAATACAGTCGCTACAATTGCAACGATTATCGTTGCTCTGCTGGCACTTTCCGCAACCTTCTTCCTGCTTTACAAGATGTCACAGGATCAGGCACAGGAAAATGATTACGTCTACGTTCCCTCAGAAGAGATAAACAATGAGATGAACGACAATGCGGTAACTCTTATTAAGAACAACTGCGAAATATTCAGAGTATTTTTACAGTATGGTCTGGCTCACGAGGCAGAACCCTACAATAATAAGCCTGAGGATAAGCTCTACACGGTAAAGAGCGATAAGTATTCCACCATGGCTGACCTTGAAAAGCTGGTAAAAGCCACCTTTGTTGAAAAGGAAGCGGAAAGAATACTCACTAACGTAAACGGCAACGGTCCTGTTTTCTCAGAGGAAACCAATTACGAAGGTGAAAAAGGAATCGGTCTTGCAATGGATATGGTGGATAAGAACGGACAGTTCAAGGGCATAAGCTATGATTACTCCTGGACAAATCCCAAGGTTATCTTAAACCCCGTATCAAATACCGAATGTGAGATTAAAATAGAGCTTGAAAAGGAAACCACAGCTACAGAAAGCGGTGCAGAAAGCACAGTGGAAAATTCTGATACAGCTGATACCTTAAAGCTCTCCGCTACTATGATAAAGGCTAACGGCAAGTGGCTTTTACAGAAGCTCACCTACTGATAATGAGCAAAAAAGAAAATCCCGTAAAGACCTACGCCCTTGTAAGTCAGATAGGCTTTATCATTCTGACTCCCCTTTTAATATTCATCTGGGGCGGCAGTGTTCTTGTGGACAAGCTGTCGTTACCCTCCTGGGTTATGGTGGTGCTGATATTTATTGGCATACTGGTTATGATTTGCGGTACAGTAAATTATCTCGCCCAGCTCATAAAACGCTATGACAAGGGCGATGACAAAAAGGCTCAGAAGGTAGTAAGCTCAAGACGTGACAACGATTATTACGACGATTCGATCAGAAGAAAATAATAAGAAAAAACTGATATGAAAAAGAGATTTAGTGACAGCGTAACGGTAAAGGAGATAAAGGCATTGCTCCCCTTTTATATAGGCGGACTTGCCCTGATGCTTATAGTCTGCGTTCCTCTGATGATAGGCGGCGTGGGAAATTACACTCTTATTACGGGTACTGTGGCGGGGACGCTTGTTTCCTTTATCAATTTCACGCTGATGGGAATTTCGGCAGAAAAATCGCTTTATATGGGCGAAAAGAAATCCCGGCTGTATATGAACGGCAGTTATGCCGTAAGATATATCGGTACATTTTTAATACTCGGTGTGCTGATGTATTTTAAGCTTGTTAATCCCGTAACGGCACTTATACCGCTTTTTATCCCTAAAATAGCGTATACAGTGCTTGCTCTTAAAGAAAAGAGCGAATTTTAAATAAACTCCGAAAGGAAAAAAATTATGGCAACAGACCTCTTAAAAACTGCGGCGGAATTTTCCGTACAGGGCCCTGTATGGTCCTTTGACTTCTATATAGGAAGCTGGCAGGTAATAATCAGCGAAAGTATAGTAGTACAATGGATAGTTATGGCTGTACTTGCCGTAGTATTCTTTATCTTAGGCAGAAACTTAAAGGTACGCACCACATCAAGAAGACAGATGGCGGCAGAATATCTTGTAGGACTGTTCAGAAATATGGTAAGAGATACAATGGGCGAAAAGTACCACAAGTACACAGCCTATATCGGAGCTCTTTTCTGTTTCTCGATTCTTAACAGCCTTTCAAGCCTTTTCGGCTTCCGCTCTCCCACCTCAGATTTATCGGTAGTTGCGGCATGGGGTATTGTGACCTTTGTACTCACCCAGCGTAATAAATTCAAGACAGGCGGCGTAAAGGGATTTTTCAAGGGCTTTGTTGAGCCTCTTCCCTTCATGCTCCCCTTCAACATAATCGGTGAGATTGCAAACCCCGTATCCCAGACGCTCCGTCACTTTGCGAACATCCTCGCAGGCTCGGTTATCGGCGGACTTATCTATTTTGCTTTAGGACAGATAGCAAACGGACTTGGTGCTATCGGTCTGCCTGCTATATTATCACTTTACTTTGACTGCTTCTCAGCATTCATTCAGGCATACATCTTCTGTACTCTGACAATGGCTTATGTTTCAGGTGCAGATTGCTCAGAAGAATAACGGATATAAAAACCCTACGGTTTTATATAAATATTAAAAAATTACCTGCTTTGCAGGATAAAAAACGGAGGACTTTTAAATGGAAAACTTATCACAGGCTATCGTACTTGGTGCATCAGCTATAGGTGCAGGTTTAGCAATGATTGCAGGTCTTGGCCCCGGTATCGGTGAAGGCTTCTGCGGCGGTAAGGCAGTTGAAGCTATCGGCAGACAGCCCGAAGCATCCGGTGCAATCACAAGAACAATGATCATTGGTGACGCCCTTGCAGAAACAACAGGTCTTTACTCACTGGTTATCGCACTTCTTTTAATGTTCGCTAACCCCTTTATCGGCCAGCTTTAATTAAAATAAGGGTAAAGCCCTCAGGAAAGGACTGAAGAACAATGATAGAACTGCTTAATATTGCGGAGGAGTCTGTGGCAACACAGGGTCAGTTTTCGCTGGTAAGCATTGATCCTAACACTATCGTCTTCACTCTGATCAATACGCTGATAATCTTTCTTATCTATTTCTTTTTCCTGCATAAGCCCGTCTGCAAGATCTTAGACCAGCGTGCAGAAACAGTAAACAAGGAAATGGATGAGGCTGAAAAGGCTAAGAACGAAGCCGACGCTGTAAAGGCTGAATACGAGCAGCGTTTACAGGAGTCCAAGGAAGAAGCGAGCAGAATAGTTGCAGAAGCTACCCGCAAGGCTCAGGCAAGAGAAGCGGAAATAGTAGCAGAAGCAAATAACGAGGCAGCAGAAATGAAAAAGCGTGCCGAGGAAGCTATCGAAAAGGAAAAGAAGCGTGCTATAAACGAGATCAAGGGAGAAATTTCCGAGATGGTAGTAATGGCTGCTTCAAAGGTTGCCGAAAAGGAAATATCCGAAAAGGACAACGAAAAGATCATCGATACTGTTCTGTCACAGATCGGAGAGAACGACTGATTTGTCACATTATGAAAGGAGGGAACGAGGATGCCTGCAGCATATAAAACCTACGCAGACGCTTTATTTTCACTGGTAACAGAAGAAAACGAAAAGGATCTGACCGTAGTTTTTGATGACCTTAACGGCGTATCGGGTATATTTAGTGCAGAGCCTGATTTTTTAAAGCTGTTAAAAGTACCCACGATCCCTATAGATGAAAAGCTGTCAATAATCAAGGAAGCATTTGAGGGAAAGATACACACCTATGTGCTTAATTTCCTTTATGTGCTGACTGAAAACGGAAGAACAGACAGCTTTGCAAAGATACTCGAATATTTTACCACGCTCTATAACGAGCATAAAAATCTTGTGGATGTCACAGTAACCTCTGCGTCTGCTCTCAGTGATGAAACTGTAGAAAAGATAAAGGCTAAGATGATATCCGTTACGGGTAAGACCGTAAACTTAAAGCTTAAGACAGATCCTGCCATTATCGGCGGTGTGGTAATAAGCTACGGCAATACTGTAATAGACGGAAGCGTAAAGGCTCGTCTTGAAAAGCTGAAAGCAGATATTGCCGATACTATCGCTTAAAAGCATAAAGCGAAAAAATGAGAAAGGATGAATCTCCAATGGATTTACGCCCAGAAGAAATAACAGGCATAATTAAATCCCGTATAAGAGATTACGGCTCTAAGATCCGTTTAGAGGATACAGGCACAGTCGTTACCGTAGGTGACGGTATCGTTCGTATTCACGGCCTTGAAAAGTGTATGATGAACGAGCTTTTAGAATTCGAAAACGGCGTGCGTTGTATGGCACTCAACTTAGAGCAGGATTTCGTTGGTGCGGTTATGCTTGGCTCTGACGCTGAAATAAAGGAAGGCGACACCGTAAAGCGTACAGGCTCAATCGTTGCTGTTCCTGTAGGTGATGAACTGCTCGGCAGAGTTGTAAACGCTCTTGGTCAGCCTATAGATGGTAAGGGTACACTCTTAACCACCGAAACAAGACCTATCGAAAAGATAGCTCCCGGTATTATCACAAGAAAATCAGTAAATGTGCCTTTACAGACAGGTATCAAGGCAATAGACTCCATGATCCCTATCGGAAGAGGTCAGCGTGAGCTTATCATCGGTGACAGACAGACAGGTAAGACTGCTATCGCCATTGATACGATCATAAATCAGAAAAAGACAGATGTAATCTGTATATATGTTGCTATAGGACAGAAGGCTTCTACAGTTGCAAACGTAGTTGAACAGCTTACAGCCGCAGGTGCTATGGAATATACTATCGTAGTTGCCGCTACTGCAAGTGAGCTTGCTCCTTTACAGTACATTGCTCCCTACTCAGGCTGTGCAATGGGTGAATACTTTATGGAGCAGGGCAAGGACGTACTCGTAGTATACGACGATCTTTCAAAGCACGCCGTAGCCTACAGAGCACTTTCCCTTCTGTTAAAGCGTCCCCCCGGACGTGAAGCGTACCCCGGTGACGTATTCTATCTGCATTCAAGACTGCTTGAAAGAGCGGCTAACTTAAACGAAGAATACGGCGGCGGTTCTCTCACAGCTCTGCCTATTATCGAAACTCAGGCAGGCGACGTATCCGCATACATTCCTACCAACGTAATCTCTATTACTGACGGTCAGATATTCCTTGAAACAGAGCTTTTCCACTCAGGTGTAAGACCTGCGGTAAACCCCGGTATCTCAGTATCCCGTGTAGGTGGTAACGCTCAGATCAAGGCTATGAAGAAGGTAGCAGGTACATTAAAGCTTGACTACTCACAGTTCAGAGAATTACAGTCCTTCTCCCAGTTCGGCTCTGACCTTGATAAGGATACCAAGGACAGACTTGCAAAGGGTGAAAGAATCGTTGAGGTATTAAAGCAGGGACAGAATACTCCCATTGCAGTTGAAAACCAGATAGTTATCATCTATGCGGTTATCAACAACTATCTCAGAGATATTCCTCTTAACAAGGTTGCCGACTTTGAAAAGGATCTTTACAAGCATCTTGAAGAAGCTCATCCCGAAATACCTGCAAGTATCAGAGATGAAAAGGTGCTTACTCCCGAAACAGAAGAAAAGCTTAAAGTAGCTTTAGAAGAATTCGCAAAGAGTTATGTATAACGAAAGGACGGTCATAATATGAAAAAGGCTTCATTTGTACTGAGCATTGTTGCTCTCAGCATTTCCGTAGTAACCCTCGCAATAACAGTACTCGAACTGTTCTTCAAGAAAATAAACTACATTGATAGTGACACATTTTAATGGATGATATTTTATTTGCACTTTCGTTTCCCTTCTGGGCGATAGTAATATGCATAGTAGTCTACATTATAGCAAGAATTTACTTTGCAATAAGGGACAGCATCAAAAAGAAAAAGAATGCAATTCCCGTATTATCCCCGGAAGAGCAACAAAAGTTAAACGACGATATGCAAAAAAATCCCCTGCTTAAAGAGGCTATCGGCTATGCTGAAGAAGAAATCAGCAAGATAGAAAAGACAGATATCTATAAAAAGATATGTGAAAGAATTGACAAGATCTGCGGGCAGGGACAGCTTCAGGGTATAGAAAATGCCGTTACAGGCGTTCACTGTGCGGGAAGTATGGTGCTTTTAGGCTCACGCTTTAAACTTGACGAGAATAAGAATTTTGTTCCTCTGTCAGATATGAGCTATGAGCAGAATAAAAACGCCTGCCGCTTCGGAGAAAGCGAGGATCTTCGCTTTGACATCTCCCCTCACCTTTCCGATACTGAGGTTATCGCCTTTGCGATAGCAGTCACAAGATATCTTGATAAAGGCAGAGGGATGTTTGAAACCGAGCTTTATGACCTTCCCATAATAGACGCACCGAAAAAGAGAGCTATAACCTGCTTTGCAGAGCTTTCTGACGGCACTTCACTTACTCTTCACTACGGTATGCCACCCTTTAATACGGCTTCTTCCGTACTGAAAAAAGAATTTTTCAGCAGTTAATATAAAACTTTCAGAAAGGCGGTGACTATTTGGCTTCGGGAAATATGAAGGACATCAAACGCAGAGTAAAGAGCGTTGAGTCCACTATGCAGATAACAAAGGCAATGGAGCTTGTAGCTTCCTCAAAGCTGCGTAAGGCAAAGCAGAAGGCAGAGGACGCACGTCCCTTCTTTGAGGCACAGTACGAGCTTATGTGCAAAATTGCAGGAGAAACCGAAGGCTTCAGCACTGTTTTCACACGCCGAAGAGAAATAAAGAACAGACTTTTCATTGTCGTTGCGGGCGACAGAGGTATGGCAGGCGGTTATAACGCCAACATACTGAAGCTTGTACAGCAGGCTCACGAAAACGACAAGGTAAAGCCCAAGATAATAGCAATAGGCAAAAAAGCAGTGGAATATTATAAAAAGCACGGCTATGATGTAGTAGCTGAATATCCCGGACTTGCAGAAAACATCAAGACTGCGGATGCGGCTGACATTTCAATGCTTGCTATTGATATGTTCACAAGAGGCGAGGTAGACGAGATACAGATATTCTACACCCAGTTCATTTCTGCTTTAGTGCAGACTGCAACACAGATGGGTATAGTTCCTGTAAATCCTCCCGTGGGTACTGCTATTCCTGTCAGCAAGGCGGGTACTACCTACGACCCCAGCCCTGAGGCAGTGTTCAACAGAGTTATTCCTAAGCTTGTAGCCAGCATTGTAATGTGTGCGGTAATTGAATCCTACGCATCAGAGCAGGGTGCAAGAAGAACCGCTATGGAAAATGCAACGGATAATGCAGAAGAGATGATAGGTACATTATCACTCCTCTACAACCGTGCAAGACAGGAAAAGATCACAAACGAGCTTAACGAAATCGTATCAGGTGCAAACGCACTTTAATGCAAAACTTACTTTAATCTAAATGAAAGGTCAGGTTTAGTCTTATGTCTCAGAACATAGGCACAGTAGTGCAGATAATCGGTGCAGTACTTGATATCAAGTTCCCTCCCGAAAAACTGCCTAATCTGCTTAACGCAATAGAAATCGAGCACGACGGCAAAAAGCTTACCGTAGAAGTAGCACAGCATATCGGTGACGATACTGTACGCTGCATCGCTATGGGTGCTACAGACGGTCTTGTAAGAGGACTGCCTGCAGTGGACACAGGAGCTTCTATCCGTGTACCCGTCGGAAGAGAAACACTCGGCAGAATCTTTAATATTTTAGGCGAAGCGGTAGATAACAAGCCCCAGCCCGAAACAGAAGAAAAGTGGGAAATTCATCGTCCTGCCCCCACCTTTGAAGAACAGGAAGGCTCTACTCAGGTACTTGAAACAGGCATCAAGGTAGTTGACCTTATCGCTCCCTACTTAAAGGGCGGTAAGATAGGTCTGTTCGGCGGTGCGGGTGTTGGTAAGACAGTTCTTATTATGGAGCTTATCAACAACATCGCAAAACAGCACGGCGGTCTTTCGGTATTTTCAGGTGTAGGTGAACGTACAAGAGAAGGTAACGACCTTTACGAAGAAATGAAGGAATCAGGCGTTATCGAAAAGACAACTCTTGTCTACGGCCAGATGAACGAGCCTCCGGGAGCAAGAATGAGAGTTGCTCTTTCAGGTCTTACAATGGCAGAATATTTCCGTGATAAGGAAGGACAGGACGTTCTTTTATTCATTGATAACATATTCAGATTTACACAGGCAGGCTCAGAGGTTTCTGCACTTCTCGGCCGTATGCCTTCAGCGGTAGGTTATCAGCCTACACTTGCTACAGAAATGGGTGCTTTACAGGAGCGTATCACATCCACAAAAAAGGGCTCTATTACTTCCGTTCAGGCGGTTTACGTTCCTGCGGATGACCTTACTGACCCTGCTCCTGCAACAACCTTCGCCCACCTTGACGCTACAACGGTATTATCAAGAAACATTTCGTCAATGGGTATCTTCCCTGCGGTTGATCCCCTTGATTCCACATCCCGTATCCTGACACCCGAAATAGTAGGTCAGGAGCATTACGAGGTTGCAAGAGCGGTACAGTCCATCTTACAGCGTTATAATGAATTACAGGATATCATCGCTATTCTTGGTATGGACGAGCTTGACGAAGAGGACAAGCTGACAGTTGCCCGTGCAAGAAAAATTCAGCGTTTCTTATCTCAGCCCTTTACTGTTGCAGAACAGTTTACAGGTATGGAAGGTAAGTACGTTCCCCTTAAGGAAACGATCCGTGGCTTTAAGGAAATTATCGAAGGCAAGCACGACGATCTGCCTGAATCTGCCTTCTTATTTGTCGGCACTATTGAAGAAGCGGTAGAAAAGGCGAAGAAGGAAGCCTGATAAACTCTGCACAGAAAGGAACGGATAACAATATATGACACCATTCAGACTCAGAATTCTGACTCCCGAGGGCGTTAAGTTTGATGGCGAAGCTGAAATGCTTACAGTCCGTACAACAGTCGGTGACAAGGGTATTCTTGCCCGTCACGAGCCTTATGTGGCGGCACTCGGTATAGGTCAGGCAAAGGTGCGTATAAACGGAGAGGCTAAGATCGCCGCCGTTTCATCGGGCAGTGTAGAGGTAGCAAAGGATTGTACCACACTTTTAGCACAGTCCTTTGAATGGGCGGAAGAAATCGACCTTAAGCGTGCCGAAAGAGCACAGCAGCTTGCAGAAGAAAATATCCAGCGTTACAAGAACGATGAACGCAAACTCGATATTGCTGAATACAAGCTGAAAAGAGCTATAAACAGAATTAACACAGCTTCATTAAAGAAATAAAAAGTAAAGGCACAACTCATTACGGGTTGTGCCTTTTGCGATTTTTGCGGTTGGCGTAACTTTGTTGACGGTGGGTTTGTATTAATAAATAATAACGGGAGACCGCAGGTCGCCCGCATAAATCATTGCAATTTTTGATGGTACATCTCGCCGTCCTTGGTTCAAATATCACAATTCAGCTAACCTGCATATATTAAACCAAACCGAAAGGAGTGGTTGTTATGTGCGGTATAGCAGGATGGATAGATTATAAAGAGCTTTTAAATCCTGAAGAGAAAATCATAAAAATGTCAGATACCATGATACCAAGAGGCCCTGACAGCGGCGGTACTTACATTGACGAGGTATGTGCCTTAGGTCACAGAAGACTTGCCGTTATTGATGTGGCAGGCGGTGTTCAGCCTATGAAAATCGGCGATTACATAATAGTCTACAACGGAGAATTATATAATACCGAGGAGATAAGAAAGGAGCTTAAGGCATTAGGACACAGCTTCAGGTCGATGTCTGATACAGAGGTATTACTCACCGCTTTTATACACTGGGGCGAAGCCTGCCTTGAACGGCTGAACGGTATCTATGCCTTTGCTGTCTGGGATAAAAAAGAAAAACAGCTATTTATCGCCCGTGACAGAATGGGTGTGAAGCCGTTTTTCTATTATGAATATAACGGTGGAATAATTTTCGCTTCTGAAATAAAGGCACTTCTGACACATCCGAAAATCCCACATGTAATAGACAGGGATGGTGTGGCTCAGATAACTCTTTTAGGGCCTGCAAGAAAGGGCGGTAGCGGAGTTATAAAGGGCGTAAAGGAGCTTTTGCCGTCAGAATGCGGATTTTTCAACCGCTACGGACTTAAAAAACGTACCTACTGGACTCTTCGTGCCTGCCCTCATACCGAATCCCCTGAAGAAACCGAGGAACATATCGCCTTTCTTATAAAGGACGCAATAAAAAGACAGCTTGTCAGCGACGTTCCCTTATGTACCTTTTTGTCAGGCGGGCTTGACAGCAGTATTATAAGTGCAATTGCGGCAAAGCAGTATAAGGAGCAAGGAAAGGTCTTAACCACCTATTCTGTAGATTACGCTGATAATGATAAGAACTTTGTTTCAAGTGCCTTTCAGCCTGATATGGATGCCCCCTGGATAAAGGAAATGTCAGAGTTCATCGGCTCAAATCACATCAATGTAGAGCTTGATACCCCCGAAATAACAGACGCACTTTATCCATCTACTTTAGCAAGAGATCTGCCCGGTATGGCAGATGTGGATAGCTCGCTTTTACTGTTCTGCAGGGAAATTAAGAAGGATTACACAGTAGCCTTAAGCGGTGAATGTGCAGATGAAATTTTCGGTGGATACCCCTGGTATCATAATGAAAACATACTTTATCAGACAGGTTTTCCCTGGGCAAAAAGCACCGAAGACAGAGCCGCACTTTTAAGAAAAGGTATTTTAGGCGATATAAAGCCTGCTGATTACCTGACCCGATGTACCGAAAGCACTCTTAAAAATACCGACTATCTTGATACCGACAGTAAAAAGGACAGACGTATGCGTGAGATGTTTATGCTCAATATCTTCTGGTTTATGCAGACCCTGCTTGACAGAAAAGACAGAATGAGCATGGCAACAGGGCTTGAAGTAAGAGTACCCTTCTGCGATCATCGTATTGCAAAATACGCCTATAATATTCCCTGGGAGCTTAAAAGTATCGGCGGCAGGGAAAAAGGACTTATCCGCAGAGCAATGAACGGAATTCTCCCCCACGATGTATTGTGGCGTAAGAAATCGCCCTACCCCAAAACCCACAATCCCACCTATCTTAAGGCGGTTATAAGCAAGGTAAGAGAAATACTTGAATGCAAAGACTGCCGTATTACAGAAATATTTGACAGAAAGCGTTTACTTCAGCTTTGTGACGATCCGTCAATTTTCAAAAACAACTGGTATGGTCAGTTGATGACTGCACCTCAGACCTTTGCATATATCATTCAGACGGAATACTGGCTGAAAAATTATGATATAAAGGTTGAAAAATAAAAGATCCTCCCCCTCGACTTTTACCGAAACCGAAGGTTTTGATTTCGCCGTGCCAAAAGCACGATTTCACTGCACGACGGTGCCGAATCCCCCGACGACTTCGTCGCCCCCCTTTTTAGGCAAAAAAGGAGGTACATCTGTTATTATCCGCCGTTTCGCTGTTTATAGGTAAATTCATTATATAAAAAGGCGGAAATGCCTGCGGCGGCTCGCCGCAAAAAATCATCCCCTCGGCTCATCACCGAGGGGATAACTATTTCAGCCGTCAATCACGACCTAAGATTTAATTTTGTGCTTTTTCAAGCCTAACTGTTAGCTGTAATCAGTCTGTAATTAATCAGTAACTTAAATTAACCGAGTAACTGGAGAACTGACTGAGGCTGCTGGTTAGCCTGAGCGAGCATAGCCTGAGAAGCCTGCTGTAAGATGTTGAACTTGGTGTAGTTAATCATCTCGCTAGCCATATCTGTATCTCTGATCTGAGATTCAGCTGCTGTCAGGTTTTCGTTAGTTGTTGTGAGGTTGTTTACAGTGTATTCAAGTCTGTTCTGAAGAGCACCGAGGCCGGCTCTCTGCATAGAAACTGTCTTAACTGCTGCGTCAACCATATCGATAGCCTTGTTAGCGCTGTCCTGTGTAGAAACGTCAGCCTGAGCTACGCCGATAGCTGTAGAACACATATCGTTAACTGCGAGAGTTACTCTCTGGTCTTCAACACCGTTAGCACCCATCTGGAATGTTAAGCCCTTACCGCTGGATACCATCTTGTCATTGCCAAGACCTGCACCTGCTGTTGCATCGTCGCCTGCCATATCGACTTCGATTTCAGCATCCTTTGTCTGTGCAAAGAGAACCTTGTCACCATCAGGGTTAGCTGTCTGGTCAGTTAAGGATACTGTATAATCAAGGCCAGCTTCCTTAAGGATAGCTTCGATATCCTGTTCTGTGTATTCAACGCCTGTAGCAAGGTGGAGTGTAAATTCACCATTCTTGATGCCGATACCTTCGTCATTAGCTGTTGTTGTTTCTGCCCATTCCTTACCTGCAGCTACATCTGTCTTGATTGTAATTACACGTTCATCTTCACCATAGTTGTTAGATGTGAAACGGATACTGTCAGCATAAGTATCATTCTGAACTGTACCACCGGTCATAAGAGCACCTGTAAGGTCAATTTCGCCGCTATCGCCTCTAACACCTGTCTGTGTTACGAATGTTTCTGCAGCTGAGAATGTGAATACACCGCTCTTGAGGTTGAAATCAACTTCAGGGATAGGAGCTTCCTGTGTATCATCCTTAGCCTGTGTAGCATTAGCAATTAAGCTGTCGATCTGAGCCTGAGTATATGTCTGACCAGACTTAAGGTTAAGTTTTAATACCTTACCTGTTGCATCCCATTCAGCGTTTTCGCCGCCAACACCGGAAGCTGCATCTGCGAGAGATACACTAACGCCAGCAATGCTTGATGTTATTGTAGAGCCTTCGAGTGATAAGTTGCCTGTTAAAGCTGTACCTGCACCGTCAACGTCTGTCTTAGCAGAAAGAAGAACACCGTATCTGGGGCCATAATCTGTAGAAGATGCGGAAGCACCGAGTGAACCGTCGAGAAGCTTCATGCCGTTGTATTCTGTAGATGTAGAAATACGGTCGATTTCGCTCTTGAGAGCATCAACTTCGAGCTGGATAGCTTCACGGTCTGTATCATCCTGGTATGTACCGTTAGCGGACTGAACTGCGAGTTCTCTCATTCTCTGAAGAATGGAGTGAGTTTCGTTTAAGCCGCCTTCAGCTGTCTGGATGAGGGAGATGCCGTCGTTAGCATTCTTTGTAGCCTGTGAAAGACCACGGATCTGTGAACGCATTTTTTCGGAGATTGCAAGACCTGCAGCGTTATCGCCTGCACGGTTGATTGCATAACCAGAAGATAACTTTTCAGTAGCCTTCTTTGTACCGGAAACGTTCATAACCATCTTGTTGTTCGCATTGATCGCGTTAAGATTGTGCTGTACTACCATACCTGCCATAATAATATCCTCCTTGAATCTACTCCCAAATTCCGTTTTGGGAGATGTTGTTTTGCCCTTTCGGGCTTTTGGCTTTTTGGTTTAAAATTTTTTGTTCAGCTCCACTTGCAATTGGGTCTGAACTATGGTGTCTGTTCTGCAGAACATCCACGGTAGGTTTCATCTTAAAACCTCTTCCGTGATTAGGGTTTCCTTAACCCTTACAACTATATTATCGGCAGAGAATTTTAAAAGTTTAGCGTTTTTAGAAAAATTTTTTAAATTTTTTTAAAAATTTTTCTGAAGTATGTTAAATGTGCATAAATAAAGGGTTAAATGGTGAGGGGGCGGGCTTTATGATAGCATTGTAGCCCCCAACCCCCTTACCCCCTTCCCCCTTAGGGAAGGGGGAGAAATGAGGGGCTCGCCGCCCCCGTGCCCTGCTTGGGGCTACGCCCCAAACCCCTTTTATATCGACGTTTGTGGGCAATTTATCACCTTGTTTTTGATTATAAAAATGCCGTAGGGGCGACTGTTTTTTACGAAACAGTCGCGGTCTTTAGACCAACGACTACTTAGTCGCCCACATAAATCATCGCAATTTTTGATGGTGGCAACCCGTAATTCCATTTAATTGGTTGATCGCATTTGCAATAAAACGGGCGAATACAATTCGCCCCTACTATATATAATAAAGGACAGCCGAAAGGTGCAACCTGTCACAAAAAAGGCGAACCTGAAAAGGCTCGCCTTTTTTTACCACAATAATGTAATCCCTGCCGTTCATCAAGTTTCATATACAATAATGATGTCAAAAGGCAGGAACCGTCAGCGGCGGCTCGCCGCATCAGTCCTGATATTTTGATGTGATGCCTAAATATTCTTCAAGGGAAAGTCCGCTGTTATATACCTTTGTTGCGGTGTCCTTGCCGAGATATCTTACGTGCCAGGGTTCATAGATATAGCCTGTTATATGCTCCTTGCCCTTGGGGTATCTTATTATAAAGCCGTACTTGTGGCAGTTCTTTGCAAGCCACAGTCCCTCTGCGGTTTCTCCGAAGCTTTCCTCAAAGGAATTAAGGTCAAAGGCAAGACCTGTCTGATGCTCAGAATGTCCCGGACGGGCTGAATATCTGTCAGCCTCTGCCTGACCGTCAGTTGCTACATAATTATTATATATAGCCTCCTGAGTATCATAATCACGGTAGCCTGAATTCAGAAAGAGGATAATTCCCTCTTTTGCCGCATCCTCTTCCATTTCATAAAGAGCATTGTATGCGTCATTATCTGTTCCGGGGTCAAAGGTTGAAGGCAGGCCGTAGGTCTTGTTTGCAATCAGTATTCCCTGCACGTAGGTTATTCCGTCTATTACCTGAAGACCCGGTACTTCGGGAGCGGATTCAGGCTGTGATGATTCGGGCGTCGGAGCTTCACTTTCTGTCTGCTCTCCCGTTATTACAAAGGGATCTATTACTGTCACCTCTAAATATGCTACTACCGTATTGTCCTTTTCGTAATAAGCCTCTATTGTACAGGTGCCTGCACCCTTGGCAGTTATGACACCCTCGTTTGTAACTGAGGCTATGTTTATATCGGTAGTATAATATATGGAGGATTTATCTGCAATATTATCAGGGGTCATAACAAGCTCGGAATTATATACATCCCCTATTTCAAGAGTAACTGCACTTTCCTTGAATGTCATACTTTCAGGTAATAATGTACCTGTTACTGTAATTTCCATAGAGCTTTTAAGACCTGTTACGGTATCGGTTACAGTTATTGTGGCAGTTCCCTTTTCAATGCCCATTACTGTGCCGTTCTGATCGACCTCGGCTACAGCCTTGTCGCTGCTCTCCCAAAGGAGGTTTTTATCCGCCGCATTCTGAGGTACGGTATTGATAACGCATTTATATTCTTCGCCACCGCCTATTTCTGCCTTTGCTTCACTAAATGATAATGAAGTGATGGTATCTGCATTTACAATAACCTGACACTGAGCCTTAAGGCCTGAGCTTTCTACAGTGATCGTGGCTGTTCCTGCCTTGTTGGCGGTTACTGTGCCGTCCTTTGATACTGTGACTGCACTGTCAGAGCTTGTGAAGGTCATCGCATATTCCACACCCTGAGGCTCTGTGATGACTGTCAGCTTCTGACTTTCTCCTGTCTTTACGGCAATACTGTCGCTACTGAATTTTATTGATCTGATTGCCGCTCCGTTGCCGTTTGTTACGAGGACTATCGCAACTATTATGCAAATCACCACTAATACGATTATTCCGCCGTATATCATAAGATTTGCTATCTGTCTGTTGCGGCGGCGTCTTTCTCTTTCTGCCTTTGTAAGACGCTTAGAGGTATCAGCGGTATTTGCGGCAGGCTTATCTGCAGGACGTGCAGCAGTTACCGTCTGCACTTTATCGGGGCGGGCGGCGTTCCTCTTACTGAACATCTCAGCAAGCTCGTCTCTGCCTTTATATGTAGTCTGATTTTTATTCATTTTATCATCTCCGTTTGTATATATATACATTTTAATTATAGCACAATTACGCTCCTTTTACAACCTTTTTTAATCTGCCTTTTTTTGCTTTATAAAGCCTTGTTTATTGTTGACAAAATTAACCTTTTGTAGTACAATATCAGTAGGTATTTCTGCATTTCAATGCGGTTTTATCACAACTTTTACAGCAAAGACAAGGAGAGGTATTATGGCACATATCAGAAAAACTGCAATCTGCATTCTGACACTCTTTTTATGCACATTGTCCCTTACCTCCTGCACTTCTCATATAACTGTGGCCGATGATCATTTAAAAACTGAAGAAAGCGATAATACACCTTCTGTTATAGAATATCAGAAGGAAGATCTGACCGAAGAAGAAATAACCCTCGTTGTATGGGAGTCTGCCGATGGACCTGACAAATGGATACAGCAGGCAGGCGAAAAATTTACCGAGATATATCCCAATATAAAGATAGAGGTTCAGCAGGCGGATATCGCCAACACCTTCTATATGCTGAGGACGGGCGAATACGACCTTTCCCAGCCCGATCTTTTCGGTGCTCCCCATGACAGACTTGCCCAGATGGTAGAAAGTGATATAATACTTCCCACAAAGGATTATGAAGCAGTCACCACAAATACTTTAAGTACCGCCTACAGCCCGCTTTTCTTAGGTGACACAATGTACGGCTACCCCACCTCCTGCGAAACCTATGCTTTATTCTATAATAAAAAGCTGATAAACGCTGAGGATATCCCTGATACCTGGGATAAGATGCTGAACTTTTCTGAAAACTTCCCTAAGCTCTTCCCCGATAAATACGGTTTTTTATTTCAATGCAACGCTATTTACTATCTGTCTATGTTTATGACAGAGGACAACAATCAGCTGATGCAGAGTGAAAATGTCACAGGTCTTATGACAAACAGTGCTGTAAACGGTGCGGCACTTGCAAAAAAATTTCTCCCCTTTTTCCCTGAAAAAGCTATGGAAATGACCCTTAGCGAATATGAAGATATGTTCATAAACGGAGAAGTTGCAATAATGGCAAACGGCCCCTGGTTTATATCAAAGGCTGAAGAGGCGGATATGGATTTCGGCATTGCAATGCTCCCTGCCTTTACTGATGGCAGTTCGCCTGCATTATCCCTTTCAGGTGTCCGCGGAATGTTTGTTTACAATAAATCAAAGCACCCTGACGAAGCGGCTGCCTTTGCAAAATTCCTTACAACAAAGGAAATGCAGGAGCTAAGACTGAACATCACAGGTGCTTTACCGGCATCAAATATAAGCGTTGAAAATGAGATTACATCAGCCTTTATAGATCAGCTTGCATATTCCTACTCACTTCCAAACAATTCATTGATGAAAAACTTCTGGGGCTACAGTCAGCAGTTCTGCGAAGAGCTTTATAACGGTGAAGATGTAAATATCGCTTTAGCAAAATACGATCAGTATATAAAAACAGGCAGTACCGATGGCTATGTGGCTATCCCGAGAACCGCAAACGATACTGATGGTGAGGGGATAGAAATTCCCGATGAAAACATAAACTCTGACGGCGGAAAGGAAAATTCCGCAGAATAATCGCACATCCCGAAAGAAAGGTTAAATCTAAAATGCCCCAAAATAAAACAGATATAATTAACGGCTTATCCGAAAAGGATATAGCTACCCGTGTAGAAAAAGGACTAATAAACGGAGATTTCAATATCCCCAGTAAATCAATAAAGCAGATCTTTAAAGACAACTGCCTTACCTTTTTCAACTTTTTAAACGTTATACTCGCCCTATTTATTGTTTTGGTGGCAATAATTGAGGGCAACATAGCAGAGCTTAAAAACTGTCTTTTCTTAGGTGTAATACTCTGTAATACCGCAATAGGTATCTTTCAGGAAATACGCTCAAAAAAGGCGGTCGATAAGTTAGCTCTTATCTCAGCACCAAAGGCAAAGGTACTGCGTGACGGTAAGGAAGAAACAATAGCGGTAAAGGACATCGTAATGGATGACCTTATGATACTGGGAGCAGGCAATCAGGTATGCTCTGACTGTGTCGTACTGCAGGGCGAATGTGAAGTAAACGAAAGCCTTATCACAGGCGAAAGCGACCCTATAGTAAAGAAAGAGGGCGACGAAATACTGTCAGGCTCCTTCGTTATCTGTGGTGACGTAAAGGCACAGGTTATCCGTATAGGTGCTGACAACTATGCCAATAAGATTACAAGCGGTGCAAAGTACATAAAGAAGAACAAGTCAGAAATGCTCTCCTCTATCAACTATGTGCTTAAAATAATCGGTATCTGCATTATCCCTATGATTTTACTTATGTTCGGTAAGGAGCTTTTACTAAGTAAAAGCACATTGCCCCAGGCTATAGTAAGTACGGTTTCTTCTATTATAGGTATGATACCTGAAGGTCTTGTGCTTATGGCAAGTATGGTGCTTGCGGTAAGCGTTATAAGACTTGCCACAAGAAAGACCCTTGCTCAGGATCTTTACTGTGTTGAAACTCTTGCAAGAGTTGACGTACTGTGCCTTGATAAAACAGGTACTATTACAGAGGGCAGTATGGAAGTGACAGACGTTATCTCCCTTGACGGCAACAACTACGACAACGCTCTTACCGCTTTAATGAACGCTCTGCACGACCACAACCCCACCTATGACGCAGTGAAGGAACGCTACAGCGGTACTACCGACTGGGAGACTATCTGTGCTATCCCCTTCTCCTCAGCTAAAAAATGGAGTCTTGCCTCATTTAAAAATGAAGGCACATATATAATGGGTGCTGCAGAATTTATTTTAAAGCACCAGCTTACTGACGAGCTTAAAAATCTTATTGAAGAACATTCCACAGGCGGCTACAGAGTAATTCTCATAGCTCATTCAGAAAATCAGCCTGATATGGAGAATAAGGATCTCCCCGACTGCATCACTCCCGTTGCACTTGTAAAAATCAGCGACAAGATAAGAAAGGAAGCACCTGCTACATTAGAATTCTTTGCTCAGCAGGGTGTTGATATCCGCATTATCTCAGGCGATAACCCCATTACCGTTTCGGGCGTTGCAAAGCGTGCGGGACTCCTTCACTATGATAGCTTTATAGACGCCTCTACCCTTACAACAGATGAGGAAATTCATAAGGCGGCAGGAAAATATAAGATATTCGGCAGAGTTACCCCCTATCAGAAGTTAGAGCTTGTAAAGGCTCTCAAGGCTGAGGGTCATACCGTTGCAATGACAGGCGACGGTGTAAATGACGTACTCGCCCTTAAGGAGTCCGACTGCTCCATTGCAATGCAGTCAGGCAGTGACGCCGCACGAAATGTATCCAATATCGTGCTTTTAGACAGCAACTTTGCCTCAATGCCTCATATCGTGGCAGAGGGCAGACGCAGTATAAACAATATCGAAAGATCAGGTGTACTGTTCTTATCAAAGACTGTATATTCCTTCTTAGCGGCACTTTTATTCTGTTTTGTACCCTTTGCATATCCTCTGCAGGCAATTCAGCTTACGGTAATAAACGTATTTACAAACGGTATCCCTTCATTCTTACTGGCTCTTGAACCTAATTTCGACATTGTAAAGGGCAGATTTATAGAAAACGTATTGCCGAAATCAATAATATACGGACTTGTGGTAGCCATAAACTTTATAGGAATTGTAATAGCAAGATATCTGACTACAAGTACAGGTATAATACCTCAGGAAGTGTTTGACCCCCAGATACAGACGCTTACTATGATAACTATGGGCTTTGCCGCTTTTGTAATACTCTTTAAGGTATGTATTCCTTTAAAGGCGTGGAAGGTTGGTCTGCTCGGCTTCCTTATGGGCGGCTTTGCACTGTCCACCATTATTTTAAAGGACTTCTTACTTGATCTTCAGCCTTTAACTACAGGAATGATTATAATTCTCTTTATACTTGTAGCAATAAACTTAGGCTACGGCATAGTATCACAGATTTTTGAAAAGAAATGGATAAATACCATTCTCAGTATGCAAACTAATGCAAGAAAGCTTCTTGACAAGCTGTTTAAGAAGTCAGGAAAGGAAACAAATTGACTAAACAGGTAGTAGAAATATTCAGCGACGGTGCCTGCAGCGGCAATCCCGGTCCTGGCGGCTATGGTGCAATACTTCGCTGGAAAGGTAAGGAAAAGGAGCTTTGCGGCGGCGAAGCTCACACCACCAACAACCGCATGGAGCTGTCAGGCGTTATCGAAGCTCTGTCGGCACTTAAATATCCCTGCAAGGTAAACCTCACCACCGACAGCAAATACGTAATAGATTCAATTACAAAAGGCTGGGTGTATAACTGGAAAAAGAACGGCTGGAAAAAGGCCGACAAATCCCCTGCTCTCAATGTGGATTTATGGGAAAAGCTTTTAGCACTCCTTGAAATTCACGAGGTGGAATTCTTCTGGATAAAGGGTCACGCAGGTCATCCCGAAAACGAGCGTTGCGACGCTCTTGCGGTAAAGATGAGGGATTATTATTCCGCAGGCGGCATGTAAAATCTGCAATGCAGATTTTACAGTGATATCGCTCCTTCGGAGCGGTTGAGGCATCCCATTATTTTTGAAATCAATGATTTCAAAAATGGTCGCAGTCCTGCAGACTGCTGCCTTCGGCGAATAAATATGAAAAAATCGATAAGTCAAAACGGAGTTCGGGCGGCAGTCCCGAATGGTCACGAGGAGCTACAACAAGCGTAGCGGACAACACATGAAAAAAGAAATAAAAAAATATCTCGAATATATCGAAAAAAACTATCAGAAAACCGACGTCGACAAGAAAAAACTCGCTCAGGAGCTTTATACAAGAATAGGCTTTTATCAGCATGAAAGACTTATCCACCTGATCGTTACCATGAGCTTTGGTGTGTTCTTTCTTCTGTCACTCCTGCTTATTACGATAAATGCGTCCTTTGTAATTCTGTCGGTGCTGTTTCTTGTTTTACTTGTGCCTTATATAGCACATTATTATTTCCTTGAAAACTCGGTGCAGAAGCTGTATACATATTACTATGCCCTTACTGAAAAGCAAGATAATTAAAAAGTATTTAAGCAATTCCTACAAATTACCATCAACAATTTAGCCATTTCACACAAATGTATAGAAAATGTAAAAATAAGTGGATTTTTGTTACAAATTGTAGTATAATTACTTTTATAGTTAAAATCTGAAATGAAATGAGGTGAGACAAATGAACAAAAAAGATTGGCTTTCAATCCCGAATGTACTGAGCGTAATAAGAATATTACTTATTCCTGTATTTGCCTGGTCCTATCTTACAGCAGGAGATGACAAGGATTATCTCTTTGCCGCTATCGTTGTTGTAATATCAGGCGTTACAGATTTCTTAGACGGTATGATAGCAAGAAAATTTAATATGATTACTGAGCTTGGCAAATTCCTTGACCCTTTAGCCGATAAAATGACACAGGGGTCACTGTTCTTATGTCTTGCCATCAGATATCCTCATATATGGCTGCTGCTTATCCTCTGGGCATTAAAGGATGGCTTTATGGGCGTTATGGGACTTATCCTGCTGAGAAAAAAACACACAAAGCTTGATGGTGCAAAGTGGTACGGAAAGGTCTGCACAGCAATTATTTATCTTGGTGTGTTACTTCTCTTATTCTTCCCCAATACCTTTGCTCCCGAATCATATCCTGCTCACATACTGATACTTGTCTGTGCAGGCGCATTGCTTTTAGCAGGTATTCTTTATACTATTGAGCTTATCAAAATGTGGCTCCATAACGAAACAATAAAAAGAGAAAAAAAGAAAAAAGAAAAAATACAAGCAGAAAACTAAAAAAACTAAGCCTGAGATTATTCTCAGGCTTTTTTGTTATATTACTTCATCTTTCATCCACACCGAAAATGCAGACATTTGCTTTTTCTGCAGGGATAATAAGGAATTCCTTCTTCACCATTTCTTCAATGATATATGCCATTACATCCATCTGATGATGAATTGCACTGAGCTGTTCGCATTTGTCTGTAAGTGCTTTTGGTACGTACTCCTTTAACGTTTCGGCGGCAATATCGCATATTTCTCTCATACAGCCGCTTACTTCATCTATAGCAGGAGTGAGTATTTCTTTAAGCTGGTCAAAAGCCTCTGCCTTAAACACCGCAAAGTTTGGCAGAAGTCTGCCCTTGTCTACCTTTATAAAGCCCTCATCAATGAGATTTATAAGCTCCTCATTACCTTCATCGGCATTATTATTAAGCACAGCGTCATTCATTGCCAGAGTCTGCTTACACATATCACGGTGCTTTAAATGCTGGCACTTTTCAATAATGCGGTAATTTGTAATTGCTACCCACGCTGTCTGCTCATTGTTTCGGCACTGTGTATAAATGCCATTAAAGTGATGGTTTGCATAATCATTATCATAACCGAAAACAAAACCACAAGAGCCATTTGCAAGAGGAGGATAATCGCCGAATCTTTCTCTTCCTTCGTTGTCATATTTACGCAGAGCGTGATACATAACGATATTAGCAAAAAGCCACTTCAGGCAGTTTTCATCATAGCCGTTATTATTGAAACTGAGCTTTTTAAGTTCGGTCATTTTTTCTATAAGAAATACATTTACCATTTCTGCCGATTTCTCATATAACGGCTTGAATTTCTCAATAACTCGCTTTTCATAAGCGTCAGTAAAAATGATGATATTGGTCTGATACTTATTGCCCACCTTTTTTATAAGCTCGTATCTTTCAAGAATTTCTATTTCATCCTCAAGATATACTGCCGATACGCCAAGCTCTACCGCAAGCTCCGATATGCTGA
Source organism: Ruminiclostridium sp. (assembly GCA_045533495.1). Taxonomy (GTDB): domain Bacteria; phylum Bacillota; class Clostridia; order Oscillospirales; family Ruminococcaceae; genus Ruminiclostridium_E. The sequence goes on from JAZSHW010000044.1 coordinate 25,370, forward strand.
GCGGTGCATCATAAGCCGAAAGTACGATATTGCCGGGTAATCTGCGTTTAAATAAATCAAAATAAGGAGTATTGTAACCGCCCCAGAAGTCAAGCTTGAACACCTGAGGATCATAGCTCTTTTCTCCGAATTCTCTTGTCATTGCTATACCTTCTTTCAAAATTTTACGGGTCTTGAAGAGATAGTATTTTACCATCTCGTTACTTAGCTTAAGCTCGGCAGAAATTTCAGAACAGCTTTTGCCGTGGATATAATATGCCACCGTCACCTCTCTGTATCTGTCGGATAAAAGAGACAGCTCTCTTCTTAAAAGATTAAGCTCCTCGGATTTTATAAATTCATCCTCAGGGGTGATGTAGCAGACGCCCTGATATTCTTGCTCAGACACAGCAGTATAGCGGTTTTTACTTCTTATCCTCGCTTGCAGAAGATTTTCTGCTATTCTCCATAAATAGCCGAAAAAGGCTTCGTCCCTTTCCAGTCTGTGTACAGATTTCAGCACTGCACAGATTATATCCTGAGCTAAATCCTCCGCATCATTTTTATCATAAAGCTTTGAAAAAGACCAGCCGTAAATTGCGTGCAGGTTTTCTTCTATAAGAGCGGACGCTGTTTTTATATCCATTTTCTCACCTCGCTTTTTGTTTTTTGAAAGCTTTCGATTATATAGTGTCTGAAGGGGCAGTTTGGTTAAGTGTTTTTTGAAAATTTTTTCAAATGCACGGCGGAGGTGTACCACCGCGGGCAAATTTCAATCTGACAAACACCTCGGTTCATAATACTCTACCTCTCAGAATTTTGTAATTATAGCACAGAATTACTTTCTTGTCAAATTTCCTCCAACTCTATTTAAAAGTGTCACTTTTAAAAGAAAAGTATATTATGATAGTGAGCTCACAAATGCTCATATCAAAATAAAGGAGGAAAATTATGAACAGGAATTTTTTTAATAACAATCATAACTGCAACTGCAATGAGAATAATTCTGCAAACAGACCTCAGAATAATTCCTGCTGTGATTGCTGTGATAACGACAACTGTGCCATCTGCCCTCCCGGTCCGCAGGAGCCTCAGGGACCTATCGGTGAAACAGGTCCTGCCGGTCCTCAGGGTCCTATCGGTGAAACAGGTCCCGCCGGCCCTCAGGGTCCTGCCGGCGGTGTATTGAATTTCGCTGATTTCTATGCACTGATGCCTCCTGATAATGCTGATACAGTTGCCCCCGGAACAGATGTGAGCTTCCCTCAGGATGGCCCTGCAAGCGGTTCTGATATTACCAGAACGGGAGATGACTCCTTTAACCTTGCACAAGTCGGCACTTATCAGGTGTTCTTCCAGGTAAGTGTAACAGAAGCAGGTCAGCTTATACTGACATTAAACGGCGAAGATCTGGAATATACCGTTTCAGGTCGTGCAACAGGTACTTCACAGATAGTCGGAATGGCTATAGTAAACACAACAGAAGCCAATTCCGTTTTAACTGTAAGAAACCCCGAAGGAACTGCCTCCGCACTTACAATTACTCCGTTTGCAGGCGGTACTCGCCCTGTTTCTGCACATCTTGTTATAGTACAGCTTCAGTAATTTTATTCTGATGCAGGCATAATAAAAGCACATCCTGTATTTATACAGGGTGTGCTTTTGCTTTGCGTGATTGACTTAATTCCGGCAATGTAGTAGTGAAATATTTTGCCTTACGGCAAAATGTGAAGCAATTCACTTCGTGAATTGTGAAGTATTGTTCCTGCGGTACAATGTGAAGTTAAGTGCACCAATCGTCCCGAAGGGACACTTCACTACGAAGTAACTTCACGATGCGAAGCATCGCTTCTCGCACCGTAAGGTGCACTTAGTTGAAAAAAGCCTAACGCGTTTGCGTTAGGCTTTTTTCTTGGCTCCCCCTGTTGGACTTGAACCAACGGCATCGTGATTAACAGTCACGCGCTCTACCGACTGAGCTAAGGAGGAATATTCGAAGAAACCGCATTTTTGCGATTTCTTCTTTTGTATGTCGGCATCTTTCTATCTTCCCAGGCAGTTGCCCGCCAAGTATTTTCGACGTAAATGAGCTTCTCTACTGTGTTCGGAATGGGAACAGGTGGAACCTCATCACAATCAACACCGACTTTTTAAGGGATATTCCCTCAAAATTGAATAACGACTTAACAAAGTATATTCTTCTTAAACAAACCATATTCTCATTAGGTTTAAGCCCTCGACCGATTAGTACTCGCTAGCTAAGTACATCACTGCACTTACACTTTGAGCCTATCAACCTCGTAGTCTACAAGGGGTCTTAACTCTTAAGAGTGGGATATCTTATCTTAAGGACGGCTTCACGCTTAGATGCTTTCAGCGTTTATCCGATCCGCACTTAGCTGCCCAGCTGTGCCACTGGCGTGACAACTGGTGCACCAGTGGTGCGAGCATCCCGGTCCTCTCGTACTAGGGACAGCTCCTTTCAAATATCCTTCGCCCACGACAGATAGGGACCGAACTGTCTCACGACGTTCTGAACCCAGCTCGCGTGCCACTTTAATCGGCGAACAGCCGAACCCTTGGGACCGAATTCAGCCCCAGGATGTGACGAGCCGACATCGAGGTGCCAAACCTCCCCGTCGCTGTGGACGCTTGGGGGAGATCAGCCTGTTATCCCCAGGGTAGCTTTTATCCGTTGAGCGACGGCATTTCCATTCACATACCGCCGGATCACTAACTCCAACTTTCGTT
>JAZSHW010000092.1:0-25760 GCA_045533495.1 Ruminiclostridium sp.
AATGCCAACGTAGGGACGACTGTAAAGCATCGACGCTTGCAAGTCGGTGCATTTTTTATTTTCGCACAAAACGGAAGCTACCAATCGGTAGTTTCCGTTTTTTTATTGAAAAAAATAAAAAAGGAGGTAATCGGATATACGGCGAGCCCCGTATATTCTGTATTCAGCGAGGGAATCCGTGTTTCGGAGTGAGAGGAAGAAAGTAATCTTCGACCGAGCGAAGTGTATTTCACTTCGTACTATTTAATAAACGAAGGAAATGAAAAAAATGAAAAACAAAAACAAGCTTTTACGATTAATGGTAATGTCGGTGCTTATAGCACTGGGAGTTGTGATTTCTCCACTGCTCCGTTTTGAAGGTATGTGTCCGATGGCTCATCTTATAAACATAGTATGCAGTGTGCTTTTAGGCCCGCTTGAAAGCCTAATCTGTGCCATACTTATCGGTATTATCCGTATGATGTTTATGGGCATACCGCCGATTGCTCTTACAGGTGCAATATTCGGAGCATTCTTGTCAGGTGTTCTTTACAGAGTGTCAAAGGGCAGGATCTTATTTGCGGTGGTTGGCGAGATTATAGGAACAGGCATAATAGGAGCGGTAGCCTCTTATCCCGTAATGACATTCTTATGGGGCAAGGAAGGTCTGAGCTGGCTGTTCTATATACCCTCCTTTATCTGCGGAACGCTGATAGGCGGTAGTATTGCCTTTATCTTTTTAAAAAAGCTGAACAGTTCAGGACTGCTGATAAGATTTCAGTCTACCTTAAATTCGCCTGTATATAAGGACAAGGGCGGAGTTATCAGTAATTCTCTTACCATTATGAGCTTTGGTGTAATTTGCTTTATTGTTATAAAAACTCTCACAGGTATATTCGGTATGACGGATGAAATATGGAATTATATATCCTTTTCATTGCTTGGAGGATTTATAATAGCAGGTTTAATATACCTCATTTTAAAAAAACTGAAAGGAGATAAAAATGCAGACAGCGAAAATAAACACGCTGAGAGCAGAACTTAAAGAAAAAGCCCCGCTTATCCACTCGATAACAAATCCCATTTCTATAAACAAATGTGCAAACGCTGTTTTATCGGTGGGTGCAAGGCCGATTATGGCTGAGCACCCTTATGAGGTATGCGAAATCGCAAAAACCGCAGGTGCGGTGGTGCTTAATATCGGAAATATAACCGACGTCAGAAAAAAGTCGATAAAAAAGACCGCAGTATTCTGCCACAGAAATAACATTCCCTTTGTATATGATGCGGTGGGCGTTGCCTGCTCCCCGCTCAGAAGAAAATATACGTTAAAGCTTTTAAAAAGAGTCACGCCTACAGTTATAAAGGGAAACTATTCTGAAATTTTAGCCTTGTACGACAGCACATACAGCTCGGTAGGAGTAGATTCTGAAAGGCTTGATATAGCTGATATGGAAAAAGCGGCAACAGAGCTATCGGCAAAATACGGTGTGATTATTCTTGCCAGCGGAAAAACCGACATCGTAACCGACGGAAAAACTCTTTACCGCATTAATAACGGAACATCTATGCTGAGTAAAATAACAGGCACAGGCTGTATCTCAGGAACGCTCTGCGGTTGCTTTTTGGCGATGGAAAATTCGATATATGCGGTAGTGTCAGCCCTTGCAATGCTTGGAATATCAGCGGAGCTTTGTAAGGCAAAGGGTCAGGCAAGCTTTGAAACAGAGCTTTTTGACATCCTCTCAACAATAGCTGACAGCGATATAGAAAAACATCTTAAAATGGAGGAAGTAATGCTATGAATTTTGACAGTACATTGTATTTCATAACCGACAGTACGGGATTATCAGAGAAAGAATTCCTCACCCGTATAAAATCAGCCTGCGAGGGTGGTGTAACTCTTATCCAGATAAGAGAAAAGGAACGAACCACAAGTGAATATATCTCCCTCACCTTAAAGGTGCATGAAATTACAAAGGCATACGGCATACCCCTTATTGTCGATGACAGAGTTGACGTGGCAATGGCAACAGATGTGGAGGGAGTTCATGTAGGGCAGTCGGATATGCCTGTTTTTATGGCAAGAAAGCTTTTAGGAAAGGATAAGATAGTAGGAGCTACCGCAAAGACTGTAGAGCAGGCGGTAAAGGCTTATAACGAGGGTGCTGATTATCTTGGTGTAGGTGCAATATATCCCACCACAACAAAGGTAAAGACTGTACTTACATCTGTAGAAACCCTTTGCGACATTGTAAAGGCAGTGCCGATAAATGTAAACGCCATCGGCGGACTGAACAAGGATAACATTGATGTACTTAAAGGTAGTGGTATTGACGGAATATGCGTGGTATCCGCCGTTATGAAGTCAGATGATCCCGAAAAAGCGGCAAAGGAATTAAAGCAGGCGTTTTTATCATTAAAGGAGGGTTAATATGAAAACTATACTTACAATAGCAGGTTCTGACTGTAGCGGAGGAGCAGGGGTTCAGGCAGATATAAAGACCATCTGTATGAACGGAGGTTATGCCATGAGTGCGATAACCGCCCTTACTGCTCAGAATACTATGGGAGTATCGGCAATATATGAAGTAACACCCGATTTCTTAAAGGCTCAGCTTACAGCGGTTTTTGATGATATATTCCCCGATGCGGTAAAGATTGGTATGGTGTCTGATGAAAAGCTTATAAAAGTGATAGCAGACTCTCTGCAAAAGTATAAGCCCAAAAATATTGTGCTTGATCCTGTAATGGTGGCAACCAGCGGAGCAAAGCTTATAAAGGACGAGGCTGTATTAGCAATGTCTGAATATCTGATGCCGATAGCAACAGTTATCACACCTAACATTCCCGAAGCGGAAATTTTATCGTGTATGAGGATAGAAAGCAAAGCAGATATGGAAAAAGCGGCAAAGGAAATATACTCAAAATACGGTTGTGCCGTGCTTTTAAAGGGCGGTCACAGTCTTAATGACGCAAATGATCTGCTATACGGTAAGGATGGTATGGAGTGGTTTATCGGTAAAAGGATTGACAATAAAAATACCCACGGTACAGGCTGTACCCTGTCATCTGCTATAGCCACAAATTTAGCAAAGGGAGAAAATCTGAAGTCTGCTGTAGAAAATGCAAAAGTATATATTTCGGGAGCGTTGGCGGCAGGGCTTGATTTAGGTCACGGCAGCGGCCCGCTTATGCATAATTATTTTATAAATTGATGAAAAGAGAATGGTCGCCGACAAATTGAAATTTGAACGCCACGCACTGAAACACCCGTATGCTATGCATACGGGTGTACTTTTATATCCTATTTCTTCTTCTTTTTGGGGATTTCCTTTGCTTCAAGATAACTTTCAGCATCCTGAACAGGCATCGGCTTTGCGTAATAATAACCCTGAGCTATATCACAGCCGCAGCTTTCAAGGAACTTCGCCTGCTCTATGGTTTCAACACCCTCTGCGATAAGATCAAGTCCCACATCCTTCGACATTGAAATAGTATGAGAAATAATTTTCTTACCTCTTTCATCAGTCATAAAGCTGGATAAGAACTCTCTGTCAATTTTAAGGACGTCAAATCTTGTACTCTTAAGTGTATTCAGCGATGAATAACCTGAACCAAAATCGTCCATCAGCAATGTATATCCATGCTCCTTGGCAAGACTTGTCATACGCATTGTCTGTTCGCCCTCGATGCTTTCGGTAATCTCAAGCTCTAAATAGCTTTTTTCAATGCCGTATTTTTCAACAAGCTCGTCGAGCTTTGCGATAAACTCCTCACCTTTAAGGTGTGCACGGGAAACATTGACTGAGATAGGCAGAAGCTTAAAGTTTCTTTCCTTCCAGTCAGAAAGCACCTGGCAAGCACATTCCCATACAAAGTAGTCAAGCTTTGAGATAAAGCCGTTTTCTTCAAATATAGGAATAAACTTAAAGGGCGGGATAAGACCTTGTTCAGGGTGATTCCATCTTACAAGAGCCTCATAGCCTACGATTTCTTCTCTTGAAATGCTGAACTTAGGCTGAAGGTGAATAAGGAACTGATGCTCTTCAAGGGCAGTCTTCATATTGCTTTCAATGAAGCGTTTGTTTTCCATCGAAAGTTGCATATTAGCATCGTAGAAGGCAATATTTTCAATAGCGTTTTTCTTTATAGAATAACGGGCAACCGTTGCCTTGTCCTCCATCAGTCTTATAGGTTCCGCAGTATCTTCAATGAGATATACACCAAAGGCAAATTCATATTTTATACCTCTGAAGCCTTTAAGTCGCTCCTGCAGGGTGGAGGTTATCTCTAAAATATCTTCCTTTGTTTCATAGGGAGTAAGCAAGGTGAATATATCACCTGTTACTCTTGCACTCACCTGATAGGGATTGCAATATGCCTTTAACTGTCTTGTTATACTGTACAGAAGCTCTGTACCTGTTTCTTCGCCGTAGTTTTCGTTTATAAGCTTAAAGCGTTTGATATCAAACTGAATAAAGGCGTATTTTTTATCCTTGTTGCTGTTTATCTTGTAGGAATAAGCCTCAGTCACCATAAGGGGATTTTCCGTTGTGGTGTAGTAGTTACGAAGCTCCATCTGCATAATATCTTCAGCAGTGGATAAGGATAACATACCTGCAAGCTCTTTCAGTCTTCCCTCTTCATCCGGTATCATCTGCACCATAAGATTATACCACAGCGGTGTACCTGTATCGGTAAGACGGAGTGTTATATGAAGCATAGGTTCGGTAAGCTTTTCGTTGTAGGCTTTCTTTATCTTATGGGCAAGCTCCTCAAAGGTTGCCTTGTCATCTTCGTAGATATTACCGCTGAGCCACATTGAACGAAGTGGACCTACTGCTTTTGAAAGAAGACAAGGCGGTGTATACTCGTTCTCCATAACATACCAGCTTGACTGTGAATAGTCTAAGTAGAAGTATGTAACATCCTTTTTCCCGGAAAATATCTCGTGAATGCGGGCTTCAAAAGGATTGTCGACAGAAGTCTCTTTCTTTTCGATATGTTGTTTTTCAGTCTTTGCTTTTTTTGCACGCTTTTGTACATACATAAGCTGGTCTGCCGCAGTGATAAGCTCGTGTATATCAAGTTTTTCGTCGTTATCTTCAGTCTTGTAGCCTACACTTACAGAAACCTCATAGCCTGCGTTTTTGTTTTTACGGTTGTACAGATCAATATGGGTCTGCAGCTCACCGATAATTTTTGTCGCATCACGTTTCTCGTCATGACAAGGAAGAGTAAGAATAAATTCATCGCCACCGAAACGGGCATATATTCCATCTGTTCCTGCTACCGATTTTATGGCTTCGGCAACCTCCACAATTGCCTTGTCGCCCTCGGTATGACCGAAGGTGTCGTTTATCTGCTTTAAATAGTCCATATCAATGGATAACATTAGCAGGTACGCAGAGGTTATTTCTTTTCTCTTATTGTCTATTGCGGTAAAATAACCCCTTCTGTTATAAAGACCTGTGAGAGGGTCTATGGAGTGGGTTATTGCAATTTGTTCATAAGCTTCTTTAAGGCGGCAGGTGTTTTTATAATTTTCAAGTATCTGATTTGTGGAGGTTATCAGTCGCTTTGTGTCCCTGAAGCTGTAATCCACATAATCCATTACCGCATAATAATAGCCTATAACCGATTCCTGGAAGCTGAGCGGTGCAAACAGTACCTTATCATAACGCTTTAAGGTCTTGCCAAGCTCAGGGATAAGCTTTTCGGCGGGATATTTTACATCCAGTATATCCGTTTCAATATCTCTCTGACAGATAGCCACCATTTCCTTGCTGTAAACGCTGTGATAGCTGTCCTCGTCTTTTCTTTCTATATGGGAGATATAATCTTCGTTTATACATATACCTGAATAGTCGTCGATGTATTTTACCATTTCGGCAATCATTTCGTTATAATTCTTTTTATCGACGGTATTTGCATAGTAGGCTGCCATACGGGTTTCGTTATTAAGCTGAGCAACATTGTAGTCGTCCATCTTAAGCAGACGATTGCTTGTATAATTCTCATCCACAGTGCGACAACCACAGCTCTGAGAGAACTGCTCCTTGTATTTTACCCATATTATATCTTCTACAGCTTTTTCTGCTAAACATTTGTCGCAGGTATCGGCAACGGTTTCTGCAAGATAATTTGTATCAAGAGTTGCAGAGGTGATTTCGGTAAGGGTATGTACCGCCGACTGATATGTCGCGTCAAATCCTGTTACAATAACATCCTCAGGTACATTATAGCCCTTTTCTCTGAGTGCCTTTGTGACTGTTATCGCCATAGAGTCGTTGATGCAGATAAAAGCGTCAGGCAGAGTGTAGCCGCCTTCAAAAAAGCGTTCCATAGCTTCTTTTGTAGGCTGACTCCAGAAATCGCCGTAGTCAAATCTTCCGTCTTCTACAAAGGGGAGATTGTTTTCAGCAAGCACCTTTTTGTATACCGCTATTCTGTCATCGGAAAATCTGTTATCACGCATACCCGCCATAAGGAAGGTGTCCTTGCAGCCGTGATGCTCTATAACATGGCGGCACATCATTTCAAAGCCCTGTTCATAGTCGTAAACAAGATTTGTAGCATCCTTGTGCTGACCGTCAATACTTATTACGGGAGTTTTGTGCTTTTTCGCTTCAGATATTATCTTATCTGTCATTTCTGCACTTTTTAAGGTTTCGGGCAGAATTATAAGTATATCTATAAGCTCGTGATTAATAAGATTGAATATACTCGATTCGCCTATAGCGGCAGGTGTTTTATTGTAGAAGTCTGTAAAGGTGCTGAATATCAGCGTTTTATATCCTCGTTTGTTGAGAGCGTCACATATAGTTCTGGCAGTGTAGGAAAGCGAATCTTCCTGTATACCTGCCATACAGATAGCGGCTATTTTGTATTTATGGAATCTGCCTATATACATAACAACATCTCCTCTCCGGTATATTTATTAAAGGGGACAATATCCCCATCTTATTTGTATCCTATATTTTAACATAAAATCGGAAAAAAGTCAACGTTTTATAGCAGAATTGCACAAAAATATCGCTTTAAAATTGCACAAATTTATTCAGCATTTTCTACAAAAAATATTTCAGGCGGTATAAAGTGATGCTGGTTTTAAGTCATGTATAAATAACTTGCAAAATCCTTAAAAATATGCTATAATAAATTTGTATACTTTATTAAGCTAATATGGAAAATCAAAGGAAAGGAAGATGATAAGTGAAGAACTCCTATTCAGAAGTAACCCCTTACATTGAAGAGCTTGCTAATAAATCCAATGTAAACAATGGCATCGAGGCGGATATGTACCCTGCATATCGTGTAAAAAGAGGCCTCAGGGACAAAAACGGTAACGGCGTAGTAACGGGTCTTACCGAAATATCAAGAATAAAGGCAAAGGACGTAAACGAACAGGGCGAAGAGATCCCCTGCCACGGCGAGCTTTATTACAGAGGCATCAATGTTAAATCTCTTGTGGACGGCTTTACAAGGGATAACCGTTTCGGTTTTGAAGAAGCGGCGTATCTCCTGCTTTTCTCAGAGCTTCCGAACAGGGATGAGCTTTCACGCTTTTGTGAGGAGCTGGCTGAAAACCGTACTCTCCCCACGTCCTTTGTAAGAGATATGATACTTAAAGCACCCGGCAAGGATATGATGAACATTCTCTCCCGCAGTGTGCTTGCCTTATACGCTTATGATGATAACCCCGATGATATTTCTATCCCCAACGTATTAAGGCAGAGCTTAAAGCTTATTTCCATACTCCCTCTATTAGCAGTTTTCACCTATCAGTCCTACAGACATTATTATCAGAATGACAGTCTGTTTATACATCTGCCAAAGCCCGAATATGGTGCGGCACAGAATTTACTTCATCTTCTTCGTGAGGATGGCCAGTTTACCGATCTTGAAGCAAAGGTATTAGACTTGGCGATGGTACTCCACGCTGAACACGGCGGCGGAAACAACTCCACCTTTACCACCCACGTTGTGACCTCTTCAGGTACAGATACGTATTCTTCTGTTGCGGCGGCGTTGGGCTCTCTTAAAGGGCCTCGTCACGGTGGTGCAAATATAAAGGTAGTAAAGATGTTCGATGATATGAAGCAGAGCATCAACGTAAAGGACAAGGGACAGATAAAGGACTATCTTGTAAAGCTGCTTAACAAGGAAGCCTTTGACAAGGCAGGCCTTATCTATGGTATGGGACACGCAGTATATTCTTTATCCGACCCCAGAGCCGACGTGCTTAAGGATTGTGCTGAAAAACTGTCACGAGAAAAGGGCTGTGATGAAGAATTTGAGCTATACAACACAGTAGCCGAGCTTGCACCTCAGATAATCTCCGAAAAGCGACAGATGTTCAAGGGCGTAAGTGCAAACGTGGACTTCTACTCAGGCCTTATCTACAGAATGTTAGAGCTCCCGGGTGAGCTTTATACACCTATCTTTGCGGTATCAAGAATAGCAGGCTGGTCTGCCCACCGCATTGAAGAGATACAGAATCAGGGTAAGATAATCCGCCCTGCATATATCAGCGTAAAGGACGAAAGACCTTATATTGATATAAATGAAAGATAAAAATGTTTAACCCCGCAGGCGTAAGCAGATAGTGATAAATAAGTATAACCCGTGAAGAAATTTCTTCACGGGTTATTTATTATCTGTAATTTATCGGCTTTTGCCCGAATTTTAAAAGTATTTTTGAATAAAGCTCCATATCTATACTATAAAAGGGTGTGGATGATTTCTTCATGTCGTTTTCGTAAAGCTCAAAATTCATAAGTATCTCGCTGTAATCATCGGTATGATAGAAAACACATTGATAATAACGGTTCTTTTCCGCATAATAATTTACAGGTGTCAGAGTAAGTACACTGTTTATATCACTCTCCAACTGTTCTGTAAGCTCTGACAGCTTAAGATAGCAGAACTGCACCTTTTTTGTATAGGGCATATTCTTTGCTTTTTTTGCAAGAGGTGGCTCTGAGGGGTTTTTATTTTTCTTCAGAAAACCGAACATAAATTCATCTCCTTTGCTTTTTGCTATTTTACAACAAAAGTATATCATACTATTCACCCTTTGTCCACAATTATTTTCTTATTTTTTCTATAATTATTTTCCTAATTTCTGTCTGTTTTCACGATATTTTCACATACCGGGGATATACTTTAAGCATAACATCGGAAATCTTGTTAAGAAAGGATGGTTTTTATGTCAGAAAACAACTTCAATAATTACGATAATCAGAATTTTAATCAGGACTCCAATCAGCCCTACGGTGTAGAAAACAACAGCAAAAACAAAAAGGAAAGTCGTGCAGGCTTTGTGGCAGGCATCATCGTTACTGCTCTTGTGGTGGGAGGAGTTGCAGGCTTTGCAGGATCGGTCATCGGCAACAATATCGGTACTGTTGCGTTACCCGAGCTTACAAGCAGTGAGGCTCCGAATGAAGAAGATAAGGGCACAGAAAGCTCTGATACTGAATCAAAGGCAGAACTTCCCAAGCCCGAAACTACTATAGATACTTCTAAAAACCCAATTGTTCGTCCCCTTGACGAAGAAAAGATAAACGACAAGAGCAACAGCGTATTACTTAATGCCGAGGAGCTTTATGCCAAGGTGAAAGATACGGTAGTAATGCTTTATTCCTATCAGGACGTACAGGGTTATGAAGAGCCTGTGCTTTCAGGCAGTGCGAGCGGTGTAGTATTCACAGCAGACGGTTACATTGTCACCAACGCTCATGTTGTATCGGGTGCAACAAAGATGACTGCTATCGTTTACGATTATGAGGATGACACTATCACCCACGAATACGAGGCAACAATTATCGGCAGTGATACAGCTACCGACCTTGCAGTAATAAAGATAAGCCGTGACGAGCCTTTCAAGTATGCATTACTCGGCAATTCGGAATCGGTAAGAGTAGGTCAGGATATATGCGTACTCGGTAACCCAAAATCCCTTGCAAGCACACTTACAAAGGGTATCGTTTCAGGTCTTGGCAGAGCGTCCTATTCAGGAAGTGGATACGGCTGTAGCAGTATTCAGATAGATGCCGCTATAAATTCAGGCAACAGCGGCGGCGGACTTTTTGATATGTACGGCAACGTAATAGGCATCATCGACTATAAGATGGTTTCCACATCAGGCTCTACATCAGTTGAAAACATCGGATTTGCAATCTCAATTGACGAAGCAAAGCCCGTAATAAACGACCTTATGGTACACGGCTATGTTACAAACCGTCCCGGTCTTGGTATCAACGGTCAGGATATAAGCGAATATAACGCACAGCGTGAGGGCATTCCCTATGCAGGCGTATACGTAACCTATATTGCTGAAGATAAGCCCGTTGCAAAGAGCGGACTGAGAGAGGGCGATGTAATCACAGCGGTAAACGGCGTCCATACAGGTACTATCAATGCTATTCAGACTGAAATAGTAAAAAACAATGTGGGCGACACTGTAGAGCTTACCGTCTATCGTGAAAGTATCACAGGCAAATACAAGGAAATGAAGATCACTGTAGAGCTTGCCGAACTCGAATTAAATTAAAAACGTATAAGAAAATTTTCACAATATAACCCCTCAATACAAAAAGGACGGCTTAAGCCGTCTTTTTTGCTGTAATTTTCTTATTACAAGGCAGTTTTATCATTGACGAGAGAAACAGATAATGGTATAATTATAGTGAGCATACCACTTGTAATAATCAAACATTTTTCACAAAATGGGCTTTTTTTAAGATTGCTTTAGGGTAATGGATTTAAAATAAGCAGGTATTAAAAAGAAAGGAACGGGATAAAGTGAATATCTTTAAAAGGCACGAGCTTAAATATCTTATCAGTGCCGAGCAAAGAGCAGTTATTGAAGAAGCTCTCAGCGAATATATGATACCCGATGAGTATGGTGAAAGCACCATCTGTAACATATACTATGATACCGATAACTACAGACTTATACGCCGTTCCATAGAAAAGCCGATGTATAAGGAAAAGCTAAGACTAAGAAGCTATGGAAAATCAGCCGATGACAAAGAGGTTTACTTAGAGCTTAAAAAGAAATATGACGGCGTTGTGTATAAGAGAAGAATTTCCCTCACCTGTAAGGAAGCGGTTGACTTTATGGAGGGTAAGACCGATTTAAAGGAAGACACCCAGATAGGCAGAGAGATAAAGTATTTTATAAAATATTACGAAACCTTAAAACCGAGAGTTTATCTGTGCTATGACAGAACGGCGTATTTTTCTTCAGTCAACAGGGATTTAAGAATAACCTTTGACCGCAATATACTGTGGCGTACAGATGAGCTTGATTTAAGAAACGACCATTACGGCACGGATATCTTAAAAGAGGGCCAGTCCCTTATGGAGATAAAATCCGGTACTGCAATGCCGCTATGGCTTGTGGATATCATAAATAAGACAGGAGTAAGGCGGTCGTCCTTTTCAAAATACGGCAACGCCTACACATCAATATTAAAGGATAATTTAGCAGAAAGAAGAGGTCTTTGCAATGGACGAATTATTTAATGCATTATTTACAACAGGACTTGGTACAATATCGGTACCGAACTTTATAATAGGAGTAGTTTCTGCTTTAGCTCTTGGTATAGTGCTGGCACTTATCTATATGTTCAAGTCAGTTTACACAAAGAGCTTTGTGGTAACTCTTGCAATACTTCCTGCGGTAGTTGCCATCGTTATTATGATGGTAAGCGGTTCGCTCGGTGCAGGTGTTGCGGCGGCAGGCACATTCTCTCTTGTACGCTTCCGCAGTATCCCCGGTACCGCAAAGGAGATAGGTATAATATTCCTTGCAATGGCAGTAGGTCTTGTATGCGGTATGGGTTATCCCTTATATGGTCTATTATTTGTGGCAGTTACAGGCGGAGCTTTCTTATTTCTCAATGCTATCAGCTTTGGCGAGGGTAAGAACGCATCACTCCGCAGAGTACTTCGCATAACCGTACCTGAGGATTTAGAATACAGCTCCATGTTTGATGATTTATTTGAAAAGTACACATCAAAGCACGATTTATCCCAGGTAAAGACTACAAATCTCGGCAGTCTTAACCGTCTTACATACAATGTGACGCTTAAAAAGGCAGGAGAAGAAAAGGCGTTTATTGACGAGCTTCGTTGCCGTAACGGTAACCTCGAAATAAATCTTATGTCTATGAACGCTGATAACAGAGAGCTTCTGTGATATAAGGAGGATAAGGATGAAAGGTAAAATACTGATAGCAACAATTGTTGCAGGTCTTATGCTGACATCTGTTACTGCGTGCACCGGCGAGAATGTAAAGCTGCCAACGAGCAGTACACAGTCAGCTGATAGCTCGCAGACAGAATCGCAGACAGAAAATAATTCGTCAACGGATGAAAACAGCAACACAGAAAACAGCGATGCTGAAAGCAATCCCGAAACCTCAACACCCCCTCAGAGTGAAGTGCCTGCAGTAGATGTAGTAGCTGATGGTATGTTTACCGACCGTGATATGGAGGGTACTTATTCAGGTGCTTTGAATATCGAATTATCCGACAGCGGTATAAAGACTACCGCCAGCGGTGTAGTGGTTGACGGTAATACTGTGACTATCGCAAAGGAAGGCACATATCTCATAAAGGGCAGTCTGTCCGATGGTCAGATAATAGTAGCGGCAGGCAGTAAGGACAAGGTGCAGATCGTTCTTGACAATGCAAGTATAAATAAAAACGGCGGTGCGGCTATTCAGATAAAGAGTGCGGATAAGGTGTTCATCACCACCAAGGAAGGTACAGAAAATTCTCTGACCTCAAAGGGTAACTTTACAGCAACCTCTGACAATGTGGATGGTGCAATATTCTCAAAGGCAAACATCGTGCTTAACGGCTTCGGTACCCTTAACGTAAACAGCGAAACTGCTCACGGCGTAGTTACAAAGGATAATTTAAAGGTTGCAAACGGCACATACAATATAACCAGTGCAAAGCAGGGCCTTTCGGGTAAGGACAGCATAAGAATTGCAGGCGGCAATATCAATATCAACAGTGGGACAGACAGTATCCACAGCGAAAATACCGATGACACAGGTAAGGGCTATATTTATATCGCAGGCGGTAATTTTAACCTTAACAGCGGTACAGATGTCATTGATGCATCAGGCACAATGACTATCAAGGGCGGCAATATAAAAGCCGTATCAGGCGGCGGAAGCGGTGGAAAACAAAACAGTACAGAGTCCTATAAGGGTCTGAAGGCCGACGGCACAATAACAGTAAGCGGCGGCACTTTCACTTTAGACTGTCTTGATGACGCTATCCATTCCTCTATGAACGTAAATATAAACGGCGGTACTTTTGAAATAACTACAAGCGATGACGCTTTACACAGCGATCAGGATGTAAATATTTCAGGCGGTATAGTAAATGTTCCCAAATGCTATGAGGGTATTGAGGGTCAGACTATCACCATTTCAGGCGGTGAAACTAAGGTAGTAACTTCCGATGACGGACTTAATGCGGCAGGCGGTAACGATGGCTCAGGTATGGGCGGCGGTATGCGTCCCGATCAGTTCGGCGGCGGTATGGGTGCTGACAGCAATGCAGGTATCGCCATTTCAGGCGGCAAGCTGACAGTAATAGCTGAAGGCGACGGAATAGACAGTAACGGAAACGTCACCATAACAGGCGGCGAAACCTATGTCAGCGGTCCTACAAATGGCGGCAACAGCTCTCTCGATTACGGCGGACAGGCGATTATTTCAGGCGGTATCTTTATTGCGGCCGGCTCAAACGGTATGGCACAGAGCTTTGGCAACAGCTCTACCCAGGGCGTTATAATGAGTAGTGCAAACGGTAGTGCAGGAGATGTGATAAGCATTGCAGACAGCAGTGGAAAAACTCTTGCCGAGTTCACCACAGAAAAGAATTATCAGATAATAGTAATTTCAGCACCGGGTATGCAAGCAAACAACACCTACACCTTAAAGTACGGTGGACAGAGTCAGAAAATTGAAATGACCGGCCTCATCTACGGCACAAACGGCTTCGGTGGTGGCGGAATGGGTGGCGGTGGTCACAAGCCCCGCAGTCACGAGGAGCTTGACATCTTCGGGTGAAGAAGGCGGTGCCTTCTGACATTTCCACCTTTAAAAAACGTTGCAATTGGCTAAACATTGTGAATGGCGGGGTTGCACAAAAGTAAATAAAATATATGGACGAACCTTATAGCAAGTTCGTCCATTTCGTTTGTTTTAAAACGGAAAGATATTTTGAAATTTGACGGCGGTTGACGCTCCCATTTCCGCCTACGGCGATTTATGTTGGTGAAAATTTATTCGGGCGACCTACAATGAACCCGCAACCTAATGCCGAAATCTCGTAGGGGCAAACTGTTTTGCGAGAAACAGTGACGGTCTTTAGACCAATGACTGATGGTCGCCCGTTATTATTCATTAACACAACCCGCCGCCAAACAACAATTTACGTGCACCCATTATATAACCCCGCCGTACCACAAACCATTGCTCTCCTCGATGATATTTAAAGGCGGAAATGCCTGCGGTGGTGCACCGCCGTCAAATGCGTGAGACCGCCGAAGGCGGAATTTGAATCAAACTTATTTTATCCCCCTCTTGAATAAATTGTAACTTTGTAGTATCATAACATATAAGAGAACGACTCTTTCTACATCCTGTTACAAAAAGAAAGGATAATAATCATGACTAAGATAAACCAGCCTAAATGGCTCGACAACGCAGTATTCTATGAGATATACCCCCAGTCCTTCTGTGACACCAACGCTGACGGAATAGGAGATATAAACGGTATCATCTTAAAGCTTGACTATATAAAGGAGCTTGGCTGTAACGCTATATGGATGAATCCCTGCTTTGCATCCCCCTTTGGCGATGCAGGCTATGACGTTTCTGACTACTACACTGTAGCTCCTCGATACGGTACAAACGAGGATATAAAAAGACTTTTTGACGAAGTGCATAAAAGAGATATGCACCTGCTTTTAGATCTTGTCCCGGGTCATACCTCGGTAGAGCATAAATGGTTCAAGGAGTCTTTAAAGGCTGAGCGTAACGAATTTACTGACCGCTACGTATGGACAGACAGTATATGGGAAGAGCCTCAGGGGATGGGCTGTATCAGAGGTATTTCTGACAGGGACGGCTCTTGTGCTGTCAATTTCTTCTCCCATCAGCCTGCTCTGAATTACGGCTTCTATAAGCCCGACCCCGATAAAAAGTGGCAGCAGTCCACCGACAGCGAAGGACCAAAGGCAACCCTCGAAGAGCTTAAGAATATTATGAGATTCTGGCTTACAATGGGTGCAGACGGCTTCAGAGTGGATATGGCAGGATCACTTGTAAAGCATGATGAAGAGGGCAAGGGTACAATAAAGCTGTGGCAGAATGTAAGAGAGTTTTTAGATAAGGAATTTCCTCTTGCTGCTATGGTGTCTGAATGGGGCGAGCCTGATAAATCCCTGCAGGGTGGCTTCCACATGGATTTTCTGCTTCACTTCGGTCCTTCTCATTATAACGACCTTTTCCGCTGTGAAGAGCCTTTCTTCTCCTCCCGTGGCAAGGGCGATGTTTCTCAGTTTGTAAAAAAGTATATAGAAAATTACGAAAAGTCCGAGCGTGAAGGGCTTATCTTGATAGCCTCAGGTACTGACGATATGGACAGACTTGCACGCAGTATCAAGGGCGAAAATCTGAAAATAGCCTTTGCCTTTCTGTTGTCAATGCCGGGTGCCCCCTTTATCTATTACGGTGATGAAATAGGTATGAACTATGTGGAAAATCTCGTTTCAGTCGAGGGCGGCTATGGCAGAACAGGTTCTCGTTCTCCCATGCAGTGGGATGACGGTATAAATGACGGCTTCAGCTCAGCTCCCAAAGAAAAGCTTTATATAAAAATGGATGACAGTCCCGATAGACCCACGGCAAAATCCCAGATGGCAGATGAAAATTCCCTTTATAACGAAGTTAAAAAGCTCATCTCCATCCGTCAGGAAAACTCAGCATTACTTAGCAAGGGCGAAATAGAATTTCTCTATGCCGAAAAGGATGAGTACCCTCTTTGCTATCTCAGAAGTGACGAAAAGCAGAAGATACTTGTCATTATAAATCCTGCCGACAGAGAGGTTTCTTTCCCCTGTAGCTATAAGACAGGGGAGAAGATATATTCTCTTGGCGGAGATATTACTGCTGATAACGGAAAAATAACAGTCCCCCCTTGCTTTGCGGGATATTATATTGTAGATGTATAAGTGCATATCCCCCACCTGAAATCAGGTGGGGGATATAATATATTCGATCATAGACAATGATGATTTTTGAGTCTTAAAACAGAGTCTTACCAATGGTTTTACAGCACAGCTGAATTGTAATGTTTGACAATCTCCAAAGCGTTCAAGAAAATTACCAAGCACCATGTGATCAGGTCCTTCCTTTAACGGGTATATATAGGTTCGGGATCATTTGTCATTTCGATTAAAAATCCTCTATTTGAATTGTAGAGTATAAAGGCGTAAGCATCCTTATCAAAAAGACCGAAATTGTTTCCTATATAGCGTAAAAGCTCTGAACGAGTATAGCAGGCGGCATCAGAGAACAGATCTTCGCTCATTTGTAGGCTATATTGAAAGAATAAGCTATCTTTGTCTATTAAAAAATCCATTTTTACCTCCTAATTAATCGTCATAATAATCAAATGCTTCTTCTTTGTCGACATCTTCATAGTTGGAGAGAATTTCCTCATACAAATATTCAATCTCTTCGGCAGTAATAATAATATTATTATTATTATTATTACAAGGCATTGCTATTACCTCCTTCTTTAAGTAGTCCGCTTTGAATAGCAATTTTTTTCATCCTATTTAAAGCTTTTCGCTTATCGGCGGAGAAGTCGTGTGGGTTGCAGACATAGTCAACAAGTGCTTTTATCAGCTCCGAGTCAGAGAAATTCGATATATTCAGGTCGCTTTCAGTTGAGTCGCTATCAATGGAATCACTGACTTTTACTGTGCGAAAAAGCTTCTTCTTAATGAGTAAGTCTGATAGATTGTCCGGGTCTTGTGAGGTTATTAGCAACTGACTGAGTAAGCGAATAGCTTTGCCTGGGGTGTTTAAGATTTCCTGAGTATACAGAGTAATAATCAGTGTTGTTCTGGTCAACAGTATGTTATCCTGTCCGTTTTCTCCAAGACCGATATACTTTGGATTGAATACTGAGCGGGCAGACTTCTCGTTGAAGACCTTTATTTGCGATCTAATAAATCTTTCTCGATGATCAAGACCCTGTTCGCTGTCAGCAAGGCTTTTAATAATGGCTAAGCCGATCCGGTATTTGTACATAGTTTCCTCCTTTAAATAATTATGACTATACTACATTATTATTATACCATAGATTTTTATAAAGTCAAGCGTTAGTGAGATATTTTTTTAAATGAGCAAAAAAACACTTTTTATAAGATGGAAAAAAGCGTTTTGCCGTTAAAATAAACAGCTATTGACTTTTTGTTGTGTGTCTGATGTAATAACAAGAGGCAGTGAAACAGCCGCGTTGGTCTAACGCCTAAAGCAAAAAACCCGGTCAGCCTTTCGGCCGACCGGGTTTCTGCGTGTATATTATTATATAAAAACGATTAAAAAGAATGATGCGTTTTATGAATTAAGCCTCAGATGACGGCGGTAAGGTTATACAGAAACTATTGCTGTAAAACCTGTAGAAATAAGATTTAAAAATCCATAACGAAGAGGTCACCGCAGGATACGTAGAGCTTTCTTGCGTCTTCATCTATATATGCAGTAAAAGCTCCTGCATAAGTGTTTTTGGTTAATAACACTTTACCTGTTTTTGCGTCATACAGCTTTATTTCAGCGTTAAACATTGAATGCTCTGTTGACGTTAAAATAAATTTTCCATTGGGGGATATAAAGGCGTTTTCGCTTTCATAACCTTCTTCGCAGACAAATTCCTTCATTTTGTTATCTCCGATAGAGAAATAGGGAAGCTTACCGCCTGAGCGATCACCGATGATTATGAAAGAGCTATCTATATACTCTCCACCATTTAAAATTTGCTGATGTTCTTCCATTTTATGATGGATATTCCATTCGCCGGTAGTTACATTCATGCTTGCAAAGTAGCGTTCATGGTCGACTGTTTCAGAAAAATATCTTACAGCTAAGCCGTAAATGACATCGTCTTCATAATGCATAATATCCAACATAACGTTAAATTCTTCAAAGCCACCATTAAACTTATCCACGGGTACTATTACTTTTTCGTTGTCAAGATTTACAGTGTTTACGCAAAATCCGTTATCACCGTGATAAACCACGCTTTTTCCGTCTGCTGAAACGCAGATCGAATAGGGATCTATAACGGGTCTTACCTTATAGGTAGCGTATTGGAGTTCTTCCTCTTCAAGAGGTTTTACAGGTATATCAACATGATTTGTGAGATTTCCCCACGAGTCGTATATCTCATAATAACAATTATCGTAATCTGTGCTTTTTAATACAAAGCCGTTGTCGATTTTCTGAACATGGATTGCGGAAATATCATCAAATTCCTTAATAATTTTGTTGGTTCTTAAATCAAAGAGCAGGATAGAGAAATTAGACCTGGCAAGCAACGTATTTTCGTCAAGCTTTGTCATATCGTTTATAGAATAGCCTGCTAATGATACTATTCTATCTGTATCTATATGGATATTCTGATCTTCTTTTTCAGGAAATGATGCGTCTTCAGGCTTTACGGTAGTTTCTTCTGACGGTAAATCAGAGGTGATCTGACTGCTTTCGGCACTATCGCTTAACGTTCCCTGTACCTGTACCTTATTGCCGTTCATGATAAAGAAACCTGATACAGCGGCAACACATACAAACGCCGCCGCAATTGCTGCGAATTTGGCTATGTGGTTTGATTTTTTTGACTGGATATTTGTTTCAATAAGATTTTCTGCATCAACAGAAATATCTCTTGCTGAACCTTTATCGGTATCAACAAAACATTTTGCTGTTTCAATTGCGTACTTCTCATCGAGGTTATCCATTGCCTGTGCTAAAATATTATCATATTTCATAGTAAATTCCTTTCTCATATATTGTATCCCTTGTCAGAAAGAAATAGCTTAAGCTCTCCTCTCAATCTGAACAATTTTGTTTTGACTGTTGCTTCCTTCATTTTCAGGGTCAGCGAAATATCACGGATATTAAAATTGTAATAATACCGCATAACAAATATTTTTCTGTTAGTTTCCTTCTGACCTGATAAAAATTCGTTTATGTATGCTCCGAGCATTTTTCCGTCAAACTGTCCTTCGGTACTTTCTGAATCGGAAAAAATTTCAGAAAGCTCAGAAAAATTTGTCTGACTGGTATTATACGCTTTGCGTTTTTTGCTGATGCCGACCGCCACATTACGCACAATGCCGCAAAGATACGCTTTAAGACATTCAGGCCGGGCAGGTGGTATAGCATTCCACAGCTGAAAAAGCGAGTTATTAACGCAACCGCCGGCCTCATCATAATCACCGATTATGTTATAGGCAATCTTACGGCACAACGTCCCATATTTGCTTTCGGTAATTGTCAGTGCTTGTTCATCCCGGTCAAAAAACATTTCTATAATACGCTCATCACTTATCATAACGCATCACTCCTTTCCGATCGTCTATAAGCTAAGTGTAGATTTCTTTCAAAAAGGTTCCCGTTTTTATGATAACATTTTAAAATTTTTTTGCAATAGGGGGAGTAGTTATGATCAGGCGAGTTGAAAAAATTGCGAATCGTGATATAATATAAACAGATACGTAATACCGTTTTTGTTCGGAGGTAAACAATGAAATTTATACATTTATCAGATCTTCATATAGGTAAAAGAGTAAACGAATTTTCTATGCTCGGCGATCAGGAGTACATACTGAAGCAGATACTTGATATCATAGATGATCAAAAGCCTGATGGTGTGATTATTGCAGGTGATGTGTACGATAAATCGGTTCCCTCTGCAGAGGCGGTGATTCTTTTTGACGGATTTTTAACAGCACTGTCAAAAAGAAAGCTATATGTATTTGTCATCAGCGGCAATCACGATTCGCCCGAGCGAATTGCCTTTGGCGGCAGACTTATGCAGGCAAGCAGAATATATATGTCACCCGTGTATGACGGCGATTTAAAACCCGTTACTTTAGAGGATGAATTCGGTAAAATCAATATATGGATGCTCCCTTTTGTAAAGCCTGCCCATATCCGCAGATTTTATGAAGATAAGGAAATAACATCCTATACCGATGCTATGAAGGTGGTTATTGACAGCCTTGATATAAATCAGGAAGAGCGTAATCTGATGATAACACATCAGTTTGTTATCGGTGCCGAGCGATCAGAGTCTGAAGAAATATCCGTCGGCGGAACAGACAGTGTGGATATTTCGGTTTTTGATGCCTTTGATTATACCGCCCTCGGTCATATCCACAAGCCCCAGAACTGCACAGGTGAAAGGGTAAGATATTCAGGCACACCCTTAAAATATTCCTTTTCAGAAGCGAAGGATAAAAAGAGCGTTACAGTAGCAGAGCTTCGGGAAAAAGGAACGCTTGACGTAACCACCGTTCCCTTAAAACCCCTTCGTGATATGGTTGAACTAAGGGGTAATTATGAAGAGCTGATAGCCAGGGATTTTTACAAAGGTACAAGCTATCAGGAGGATTACGTCCATATTACCCTTACAGATGAAGAGGATATACCCGATGCAATAGGAAAGCTCCGCATAGTGTACCGTAATCTTATGAAGCTTGATTATGACAATCTTCGTACAAGAAACACCAATATTATTGACAAGGCGGAAAATGTTGAGAAAAAATCTCCCTATGAGCTTTTTTCAGAGTTTTACGAAAAACAGAATAATCAGCCGATGTCAGACAGTCAGACTGACTTTGTTAAAAAAATGATTGAAGAAATATGGGAGGGCGAAATATGAGACCTCAGAAACTGATAATGTCTGCCTTTGGTCCTTATGCAGGAACAGTTACAGTCGATTTTGAAAAGTTAGGCGAAAAAGGACTTTACCTTATAACAGGTGATACAGGAGCGGGAAAAACCACTATATTTGACGCTGTTACTTACGCTCTTTACGGCGAGCCGAGCGGTGCTGTAAGAGACGTTTCTATGTTCCGTTCAAAATATGCAGATGCGGATACTCCCACCGAGGTGGAACTTTATTTCACCTGCAGGGACAAGGAGTATTATATAAAGAGAAACCCCGAATATGAACGCCCGAAATCCCGTGGAGAAGGTATGACGACAGAAAAGGCAAATGTTGAACTGCACCTTCCCGACAAAAGAGTAATAACCAAAAGAAACGAGGTCAATAATGCGATAATTGACATTGTCGGAGTAGACAGAAATCAGTTCAGTCAGATTGCTATGATTGCTCAGGGCGACTTTCTGAAATTACTGTTAGCGTCTACAGATGACAGAAAGAAAATATTCCAGAAGATATTTAAAACACAGAAATTCAGCGTTCTTCAGGAAAAGCTGAAAGCGGAAGCAAATGGTCTTGAAAGAGAACGCAATGCGATAAAAAGCAGTATCGACCAATATATAAACGGTATCGCCTGCGATGAAAACAGCTCCTTTTATCAGGAAGTCTTAAATGCCAAAAACGTTCTTTTAACCACCGAAGAAACCGTCGATCTTTTAGAAAGACTTATAGCCGAAGACGAAAACAAGGAAAAAGAAGTCAAGGAAGAATCGGAAAAGCTTCAGAAAAAGCTGGATAAAGTAAAGGAAAGAATAAGCAAAGCCGAGGACGTTGCTAAAGCCAAAGCCGATTTAGAAGAAAACGAAAAGAATCTTAATTCTGAAACGGATAAGGAGAAAGCTCTCGGCGTAAAGCTTGAAGAAGAAAAGCAAAAGCTGCCTGAGGTGAAAAAGCTGACCGATGAAGCGGCAAAAATAAAGGCACTCTTGCCTGATTATGACGAGTTTTCCGATAAGCAAGAAAAATTCAACGAAAATGATGTCTTTATAAGTAACAGTGCAGATTTTATTACAGCGGCTGAAACGAAAATCAAGGAGCTTACAGAAAAGAAAACCTCTCTCGGAGAGGAAAGCAAAACCCTTGAAAAAGCGGGCGAAGAAAAAATTATTTCGGAAGGCGAAAAGAAAGAAAAGGAAGAGGAAAAATCAAGATTAGAAAAGCTGAATACCGCCATTGTTGAGGCAGAAAAATCAAAAGGCGTATTTTTGTCAGCTAACAAAACCTATACAGAAAAACAGCACTATGCAGAAAAGCTTGATAGCGAGTACAGACAAAAAAGAAGAATTTATCTTGAAGCACAGGCAGGGATATTAGCGGAAAATCTGCAGCAGAATATGCCCTGTCCCGTATGCGGCTCTACATCACATCCACAGCTTGCGACAAAGCCTCTTGACGTACCGACAAAGGAAGAGCTTGACGCTCTTGAAAGCAGACTAAGCAAGGCTAACGAAGAAGAAAATAAGGCAAGAGAAGAAGCGGGAAAGCTGAAGGGTATATCTGATGAAAAGGAAAATAGCGTAAAGGCGGAAATATCAGCACTTTCAGGGGATATATCCGCTGATAAGGCAAAGTCTGTCATCGCAGAAAAATTATCTGATATAGCAGAAAGGATAAAAGAGCTTGACAGTAAAACAGCTGACGCACAGAGAAAAATTCTCCGTAAAGAAGAAATAGCAAAGCTTTTATCACAGATCGAAGCGGCTTTAAAATCGGAAAATGACAGACTGGAAAAAATTAAAGATGACGTCAAGTCCGCAACTATAGAAAACAAGACGCTTTCAGAAAGGCTTGAAGAGCTGAAAGCAAAGCTCACTTTTAAAACAAAAGCTGAAGCCGAACAGGAAATTACCGCTTTAAACAAGGCGGCAGAGGATATTCAGAGGGCTTATGACAAAGCTCTTAAAGCGGCAAATGAGAATAAGGAAAGAATAGCGTCTCTAAAATCCGCTAAGGAAGAAATTTTAAAGCGTATAGGCGATGGTACCGATATCGGGCTTGATGAGGAGAAGAAAAACGAAAGACTGCTTGAAGATGAGAAAGCACAGCTTGACAAGATGTCAAAAATTATATTCAGCCGCATAGGTGCAAATAAGCAGAGCCACGGCAATATTTCGGATAAGCTTGCTGAAATCAAGGCAGTGGAAGATAAATTTACCTGTGTAAAGGCACTCTCTGATACGGCAAACGGAACTATGCAAGGCAAAGAAAAGGTCGCACTTGAAACTTATATTCAGATGACCTATTTTGACAGAATTATAAATCGTGCCAACACAAGATTTATGGTTATGTCGGGCGGTCAATATGAGCTGAAACGCAGAAAAGAGGCAGGCAACAAGCAAAGTCAGAGTGGCCTTGAGCTTGACGTGGTCGATCACTATAACGGCACAGAAAGAAGTGTAAAGACCTTGTCGGGCGGTGAATCCTTCAAGGCATCATTGTCGCTTGCACTGGGTCTTTCTGATGAAATTCAGTCCTCCGCAGGCGGAATCAGACTTGATACAATGTTTGTGGATGAGGGCTTTGGTTCGTTGGATGAGGAATCCTTATCCCAGGCAATGAAGGCACTTATTTCCCTTGCTGAAGGAAACAGACTTGTGGGTATAATCTCCCATGTAAACGAGCTTAAAGTCAGAATAGACAAGCAGATAGTTGTAACAAAGGATAAAACAGGCGGAAGCGGTATAAATATTGTTTTATAAAAAAGCATAAACGGATTGAGCAAAAGCTCAATCCGTCAGGCTGAAGACAAACTCACGCACCGCAAAAAAGCACAAAATTTTGCAGTAAAATTACAGATATACAAAAATAGCAATACAAAAGTTTAGGGGGAGCCGAATATGGCTCCCCTAAAGCATTTTTGCTTACTTTGTCAATCGCCCCTCAACGTACCACCTGTACGCCTGTCGGGGCGGTTTCCTCGTCTGCGTGCGTTTTTCTTCGCCTGTCAGCGTGTAGACAACGATTTTGTCTACACGCTGAAACGGATTGAGCAAAAGCTCAATCCGTTTTATTGATATATAAATTATTGTTATCGCACTTTTTTAATTTTTTGCATCTGAAATTATTGCAAATACGTGCTTTTAATGTTACGTAAAGCATTGCTTGTTGATTTTGTAATATGCTATCTGCGATGCTCTTTTAAGTTCATAATCTGTGTATTCCATACTTGTACCTCTCATCCTAATTTACTATATTTTTCTTTATAAACAAAATTATATTCTGTTTCATCGTTGTAATGAAACTCTAACTTTGTATTCATTGCTTTTATGTCTTTGTCATACTGACTATCCGGGGTAATTCCGGATTTTTTCAATGTTTCCTTTATTTTATCAACCTTATCCTTACTTGTAAAATAAAAATCAAAATAAGTCGTCATTTCATATAGTGAAGATTTAAAATTATCGTCCAATATTCTTTGTGTAGCTTCTACGCTTTTATATTTTTCGTCACAAAGCACAATATCAATGGATGCTAAATATGTCTGAAGGTATTTTTCGTTATACGATTTAATAGTTATATCACTTGCTTTTGTGAAAGGTGTTACAGTTTTTAAATACTCCCTCCCCCATTCTTCATCTTCACAATTGTATTCAGAAGGTGGAGAAAAGTAAACATAAACAGCATGATTATCACTATATTTCGAAATAACCCTCTCTACTTCCTCTTTTATCAGGTGTTTTACAACAGCGTGAGGGTAGTCATCGCTCATTGTCGTATCATTTTCCATCGTAGCGACATTAAAAATCACTTCTTTGTTCGCTACAGGAGAGCATGTAAATTTATACCGTGGTCTTCCGGATATAAGTCCACCGCTAAATCCACTTGAATTTACCACATCAACGGTTAGCACTTCAAACTCTTCACCATATTTTTCTTTCAGCATAGAAAGTATCCTGCTTTTGTGTTCTTCTTTTTTTGTTGTAGTCATGACCATACACCCCGATGTAGAAATGGCTATAGCTATAGCTAACATAAGCGTAAGTATTATTGTAAGTGTTTTCTTCATGTTGTATCCTTTCAGGCAGTTTGATTTTTTAAATATTGCTGTAACGTTACGTAAAGCATTTTTTTGGTGTTTGTTCTTTCTTTGCTTGTTGCTTCTACAATCAGGTTGCCCTATAACAAAACGGCAACAAGGACCGTTAAGTGTAGGTGTAGCTATAAATATATTTTTTTCATAATTCACTCCTTATAAATTTCAATATATTTCCCCACACATTTAATGTAGGAAATTTGTTCAATTTTGTACCATATTTGGTAGAATTATAACACATTTTAATTAAATTTGTCAAGCGTATTAGACAGAAATGCTATAAAATATTTTATAGATAAGTTTAACGCAAGCCAATATATATTTATGTATATATATTAAAATAGTGGTAATTAAACCGAACACAAGACAAGGTATGGCAGTAGAATATCTATCAAGTATCATATAACAAAAAAGAGTAGGCCGAAGCCTGCTCAAAAACATAAGGGAATGCTTATTTTACGGACAAAAAGAAATCGAGTGTCCATTTCCAACCTTTAAGTTGGTTATGAACACTCGATATGGTCTTGGAGTATATATTGCCGCCTTAACAGACGGCAATTTACGCAGTTCGCTTCGCAAACTGCTACGGGATTGAGACATTATTATGGGCTTTATGAGATTTTAAAGCTATATGCATTCGGAAAAGGTTAAAATCTGCGGCACCGCAAATAAAAAAATCGGTCAGCCG
>JAZSHW010000081.1:0-4400 GCA_045533495.1 Ruminiclostridium sp.
AGCAGTACAAAAACGGACAGTGGGTAAGAGTTGCAAAGATTACAAACAATGCAACTACTACTTATAAGATTTCAGGTCTTAAGCCCTCTACCACCTACAAATTCAGAATGAAAGCCTATTATATGGTAGGCTCTACAGGTCTTCACGGTGGATATACAAGTACAGTATCAGCTACTACAAGTCCTTCTGCAATATCAGGCTTCAAGGTTGGCGGCAAGACTTCAAGTGCTATCCGTCTTAACTGGACAAAGAATACAAGTGCTGATGGTTACATCATTGAACAGTACAATGACGGCAAGTGGGTAAGAGTTGCAAAGATTACAAACAATGCAACTACTACTTATAAGATTTCAGGTCTTAAATCCGCAACCACATATAAGTTCAGAATGAAAGCCTATAATATGGTAGGTTCAACTGGTCTTCACGGCGGATATACAGGTACTTTAGCAGTTAAAACAAAATAAATAAAAAAAGAGGCGGATCAGTGATCCGCCTCACACTTTTATAACTGCTTCAAGCAATTTTCAATCTCTTCTCTTGTGGCAAGACCATCAGAAAAAGCGGTTGCTCCACCTGAGGCCGTACCAAGCTTCAAAGCATAATTGTAGTCGTTTTTCAGTAGCATTCCTGCTAAAAAGCCTGCTAACATAGAATCCCCTGCACCGACAGAGTTTTTGACCTCACCCCTGCAGACGGGATAGATATGCACCTCATCATTTTCATCCACAAGTACAGCTCCCTTTTCAGCCATAGAAACGAGTACGTTCTGTGCCCCCATATTTTTAAGCTCTCTTGCATATTTTATGATATCATCATTTGTTTTAAGCTCAGCATCAAACATTTCGGCAAGCTCGAAATTATTAGGCTTTATAAGATAAGGTTTAAATGGCAGGACGTTAAGCAGCAGCTTTCCTGTAGCGTCAACTACGCTCTTTATGTTTTTGCCGCTTAATCTTTCGAGGATCTTTTCATAAATATCATCGGGCAGACAGGCAGGAATACTACCTGCAAGCACCAGTATATCCCCGCTTTCCATAGCGTCAAGCTTATTAAAAAGGCTTTCAACATCGGCACTTTTTATTTCGGGTCCTTTACCGTTAAGCTCGGTTTCTTCACCTGATTTTATCTTGATATTAATACGGGAAAAGCCATTTTCCAGTCTTACGAAATCGGTATCTATCCCCTTTTCCTGAATACCCTTTTCTATAGCGTCACCTGTAAAGCCTGCGATAAAGCCCAAAGCCTTTGAATTAAAACCAAGCTCCTTTAAAACAACAGAAACATTTATTCCTTTACCGCCAAAGTATACCTTTTCGTCACTGTATTTATTGATTTCTCCCATAGCTATTTTATCGGTATGCACCACATAGTCAACAGCGGGATTGAAGGTTACTGTGTATATCATATTATTTTACCCCTTTTTCTTTGCTTTTTTTATAATACCACGAAAAATTATGTTTTTCAAGCACCGTCACTTTATAAACGGTAAATATAATGATAAAAGTTGAAAAAAATCACAAAAAACACTTGCCGAAAGCAAAAAAATATGTTAAAATAGAATATAACAAATTTCCGAAAGGCGGTGCAGAAGCTACCATGAGCAAGACCGCAGAAAAATTTCACTTTTCGGATGTTGGGCATATAATCTCACATCCCTGTATAAGCAAAATTTTTTCCTGCAAAAAAGCTTACAGCTTTGCCGCTATGGATTGGCAAAAAATTAACAAGGGACTTTGACCTCATTTAAGCGGTAAAAGTCCTTTTCTGTTTATTAAGTAAAGGAGGGCGAAAAGATGTTCGTACATCAGATACATCTGCCACACCACAAGCATTCAGCAGAAAACGAAACTATCGAGCTTCCGTTACCTGGCAAAGTAACAATAAGTATGGCACAGCACTTAGGCGTTCCATGTGCCCCTGCCGTAAATATCGGCGATAAGGTAAAAATAGGTGATGTCATTGCAAGCAGTGATGCGGTTATGTCAGCACCTGTACACAGCAGTATTTCCGGTACGGTTACTGCGATAACGGACGTACTTCACATATCGGGTAAATACCTGAAATCCATCGTTATTGAAAGTGACGGGCTGGGAGAAGTCAGCGAAAAGATTACCCCCCCTGTGATAGAAAGCCGTGAAGACTTTTTAAAGGCTGTCCGTGACAGCGGTTCTATCGGTCTTGGCGGTGCAGGCTTTCCCACCTCTATGAAGCTTGGCTTTGACCCCAAGGAAAAGCAGCCTGACGTTCTTGTCATAAACGGTGCGGAGTGTGAGCCTTACATAACCTCAGACTACCGTTGCTTTATGGAAGAAGGCGAAAGCGTTCTTGACGGTATAAAGCTTATTATGAAATGGCTTTCCATTCCTAAGTGCATTATCGGTATTGAAAAGAACAAGCCTAAGGCTATCGCAAAAATGACAGAGCTTTGTAAGGAGAATCCTGATATCACAGTAAAAGGACTTAAATCCAGTTACCCTCAGGGTGCAGAAAAGACGCTCATTTTCAGCACCACAAAGAGAGTTGTAAAGGAAGGTATGCTACCCATCTCCAGCGGATGCATCGTACTTAACTCCTCTACAGTAGCTTTCATATCCCAGTATATAAAAACAGGTATGCCTCTTGTCCGCCGCCGTATCACAATAGACGGAAACATTGTAGGAAAGCCCCGTAACGTAATGGCGGCAGTTGGCACTTCACTTTCAGAGATAATTGCATCGGCAGAGCTTACAAAAGAGCCTGACAGAATAATCCTCGGCGGCCCTATGATGGGTTCGTGTGCCTTTGATTTAGACTATCCTCTTTCAAAAACCAACAATGCGGTGCTTTTATTCGCAGATACTCCCGTTTACGAACCATCCGCTTGTATCAGATGCGGCAGATGCGTAAGAGCCTGCTCTATGAATCTCTTACCCACCGAGCTTGAACACGCCTTTGACGCAGGAGACGCAAAGAAGCTGACTGATCTTAAGATTCACCTTTGTGTAAACTGTGGTGCTTGTTCTTATGTCTGCCCTGCAAAGAGAAACATAGCTGAAAAAAATCAGCTCGCAAAGAACTTTACCCGTGAGCAGATGCAGAAGATGAAAAAAGAGTAAATTCGGAAAGGATATAAACATATATGTCTAAACTTAAAATCGAGCCATCACCACATATAAAATCTGCGGTATCCACCCAGAAGATAATGCTGTGTGTAATACTTGCTCTTGTTCCTGCCCTTATAGCATCTGTATGGATATTCGGACTGAGAGCACTTTTAATGACAGTTATCTGCTGTACCTGTTGCGTGATTTTCGAATGGGTGTTTGAAAAGATAACAAAACGCAAGAACACAATAAGCGATTTATCCGCAATAGTAACAGGTATGTTACTCGCCTTTAATCTTCCTGTGACATTGCCCTTTTATATGGCGGTAATAGGTTGCTTTGTAGCAATAGTTATAGTAAAACAGTTTTTCGGCGGGCTTGGTCAAAACTTTGCAAACCCTGCCATTACTGCAAGAATAGTGCTTATGCTCTCCTTTACATCCTATATGACAAGCTGGGCAGAACCCTTCTACTATCAGAAGGGCGGCGAAATAATCACCACCTCTACCCCTCTTGTAAGCGAAGGCACACCTGATCTGTTAAGCCTTTTACTCGGTACAACAGGCGGCTGTATCGGTGAAACCTGTGCTTTAGCTCTTTTAATAGGCGGTATCTTCCTTGTTGTTACAAAGATAATCTCACCTGCAACACCTCTTTGCTTTATCGGTACAGTTTTTGCAGTATCCCTTATCACAACAGGAGATATCACACTCGCAACCGCTGAGATACTTTCAGGCGGACTTATGCTTGGTCCAATCTTAATGGCAACAGACTATGTAACCACCCCCATCACAACAAAGGGACGTATCATATTTGGTATTGGCTGTGGTCTTATCACATTACTGATAAGAAGCTTCGGCACAATGCCTGAGGGCGTATCATATTCGATACTGCTTATGAATATCCTCTCTCCCCTCATTGACCGCTTTACAGTTCCTAAGGCTTTCGGTGCAGTAAAGCAGAACGGAGGTAAGAAATGATCTCAAAAATCAAACCCGTACTGGTACTTTCCGCTATCTGCACACTTGTATGTGCATTGCTGATAGTAACCTATAATCTCACCTATGTCGATACCTCCGGTGTTATCACCGATAAATTAAACAACGCTTGTGTAAGCATAGACGGAGAATCCGAATACGAGCTTATCACAGACAGAGCGTCAGTAAATCTTGACACAGAAGAATATGAAGAAATCACAAAGATAGTAAAGAATAAAAAGACAAACACATACCTTTATGAAGTGGTGGTAAACGGATATTCCGACGATGGTATTGATGTGGTTGTCGGCATTGACGAAAACGGTGCTGTAAAAGGCAT
>JAZSHW010000078.1:0-16180 GCA_045533495.1 Ruminiclostridium sp.
CCTCGGCGCCAGCCTCGTATTCAAGAGCGTTGTATCCTGCCACCTCGTTAACGGTTCCACCATCACCGCTATCAAGGACGGCAAGTCTGTAGATACCTCCATGGTCTTTACTCCCCTTGACGGTATCATTATGGGTACACGTTCAGGTGCTGTTGACCCCTCAGCTGTTACATACGTTCAGAAGAAGCTCGGTCTTACACCTGACCAGATGAGCGATTATCTCAATAAGAAATCCGGCTTCTATGGTCTTTCCGGCGGCTTATCCAGCGACAACAGAAAGATCACAGATGGTGCTGCTAACGGTGACGAAAAGTGCATGCTCGTGTCCGAAATGCTCGTATACGGCATCAAGAAGTACATAGGCTCTTATGCAGCTGCTATGAACGGTCTTGACGCTATCATCTTTACAGGCGGTATCGGTGAAAATGCAACCGATGTAAGAGAAAAGGTATGCAAGGATATGGAAGTATTCGGCATCAAGGTTGACGCTGACTTAAACAAT
Source organism: Ruminiclostridium sp. (assembly GCA_045533495.1). GTDB lineage: Bacteria > Bacillota > Clostridia > Oscillospirales > Ruminococcaceae > Ruminiclostridium_E. The sequence goes on from JAZSHW010000078.1 coordinate 503, forward strand.
GTAAGAGGCGAAATCAGAAAGATCTCCACAGAGGACAGCAAGGTTCAGGTATGGGTTATCCCCACAAATGAAGAACTGCTTATCGCTCGTGATACTCTCGAAGTTGCAGGTCTTGACAAGAATGCATAATTCTTAAAAATTAAAATTTATATAGCAGCAAGGCAAAAGCCTTGCTGCTATTTTTTATTCCTTCTTTTCCGTACTCACCATACTGGAGATATGCCTTGCTATAAGCTCTGCACCTTCTCCCGTATTTCCTGTGCTTCCGATATGCATTGCAAGAAGCTCTGCACCCTGACCGTTCTTGATCTGTTCGCTGACGCCTGAAAGAGATACAAAGTTTCTTCTGTCAAACTTTTCGCTTGCTTTAGGCAGAGATTTTGCATAATCTTCTCTTGAAATTTCCTGTCTTTGCTCATAATTCTGTATATAGCTTTTTGCAATACTTAAGATGCTTGCATATCCGGGATCGTTTGAAGCTATTACTTCGTTAAAGAAATCCTTTACCCTCTTATCATGAAGCTTTGCCATACAGCTTGCCACATAGGAATATGTAGCGGAAAGCTCAGGGTTTTTCATAATATTGAGCGAGAAGGTAAGAAAATCATTTGTATTGTGATATCTCAGATAATTGCAAGCTGCTGTAACGCTTGAATAGTAATTTTCGGAAATGATTATCTTGTCATCAAGTGTAGTCTGTCCCATAAGCAGAGCCTCAAGCATAGGAGGCGTCAGCTCGTCTATACCCTGAGCACTGGCTATCATATCAGCGTCGGGATAGCTTTCACAGAACACACTGTACTGGTTTGGTATACCCTTTGTTTTAAGGGGCTTTGTAACGTCTAACTTTTTCTTTATTGAATGATAGGTATCGGGAATACGATAAGCACGATTTGCAAGCACCGCACTGATTTCTCCCGCATCAAGAACAGAAAAGGGAATTTTGAAGGAGGCAGAGCGTAAACCGACCGCCTTTACTTCTCCCTCTTCGTTTTCTTCCTTCCAGATATCTCTTACCGGCTGTATCTGTACTGTATAAAAGGGTTCGTCACCTACTACTGCCGCACAGGCCGCATGATGCCCCTTTATAAGCACTGAATAAAAGCCTGACAGATGAAGAGAAAGTCCAAAAAGATCGTCTCCTCTTCTGCACTTCTGTGAAGCCTCCGTAACAGAAGCCCCCTCAAAAACAACAGGCTTTGCCGTAGGAATAAGGAAAGGTGCACTGTAATTCTTGTTTTCATCAATAAGCTTTATATATCTGCTGCTGCACTTAAGCTGCTTTGATACACCGTAGCCCGACCAGAAGAACATATTTTCGCCCGCTGTGGGATAGCATTTCTGCCAGGATACAGCATAAAGTCCGTCCGGCATCATTTTAAGAAGAACCGGCAGACAGTATTCAAAGGCCGCACCTGCACAAAGCTGGTCATAGACTTCTTTTACTGCAGTATTGATAATTGAGGTCTGTGTCATAGGACCTATTTCACATACCACCTTATCGCCGTATTTATTGCCTGAATTGCCCGAAAAGACAACGACAGGATCATCATAGGCGTAAAGACAGCACATATCATCCTTTGAGGAACTCAGTCTGCATATACCTATTCTGTTAGTGCTATTTTTAACGGTGAATATAAGGATGTCGCCGTCATCTGTATTTATATGCTTTGCCGTAACCTCAGGCTGACGGATAGCCATAGCTTATCACTTCTTTCTTAAACTTTGGATATTATTTTTCTGACAGATTTACAGCGAGTATTTCCTGTATTTTAGTATACTGATGACTTGCGAGAAGGTTTTTGGGAATCCATAAGATCGGCCTTCCTCTTCTCAGCACTATGAACATCGAGCCTGTCTCCATATATGTATCACGATTATTCCACTTTATTATGTTGCACGTACCGTATATTTCACTCTCGCAGGCGGAAAAGCCCTCGTCACATACCGCAAAGGTAACTGTATCGTCATATTTCGAATACTGCTTTAAAATACCTGCATATTTTATACGGGATAATACAAGCATTATGAGATAGGTCACTGCTACTGCTCCTACTCCGCAGAAGAAAGAGCCGATAGCAAGATACCACCAGTTAAGCTCGTCAAAACCTATCAGCAAGTGGAAGAATATCAGTGCCGCTATACCGCCCAAAATTCCCACTGTCCAGAGTATACGCGCAGTCTTGCCTATAAGTAAAAGCAAGAGTGAGGATTTTATCTCCTTTGTATTGTATTGACCCTTTGTAAAAACTGCGAAATCAGGAATGTCGTAATCCACATAAAGCTTTTTTTCAGGCAGAAGCTCAACAGCATTATGTACTGTAACGCCCTCACGGGATGCACAGGAGGAGGCTATCGCCTTAGCACTCAAAAACTGTTTTCTGCTTTCAAAGTACTCAGGCCTTACAACATAGCTCCTGTCACCGACATTTACTGTTATTATACTGTCACCTATACGGATGGAATCAATATCTCCCCAATTGCATACAAAGGGTTCTTCTCCGTTAGCTGGCACTACCGAAAAGACATCGGAAAATATATATGAAGTACCGTCGTCATCCTGCATTATCTGTCCCGATAAATTATAAAAAGACATCTGATACCCTCCTATACTGAAAAATAGATGTATTTATATTAGTATAACACATTTTCTTGTGATTTTCCATAGTTTTGAAAAGTTTTTTATAAAAAAGAAGAACAGAGGATTTTTCCTCTGTTCAGCGTGTAGACAAAGTCTTTGTCTACACGCTGGCAGACGAAGAAAAACGCACGCAGACGAGAAAACCGCCCCGACAGGCGTACAGGTGGTACGTTGAGGGGCGGTTGACGAAGTAAGCAAAAATGCTTTAGGGAGCCGAAATCGGCTCCCCTAAACTTTTGTATTGCTATTTTTGTATATCTGTAACTTTACTGCAAAATTTTGTGCATTTTTGCGGTGCGTGAGTTTGTCTTCAGTCTGAACAGAGGATTTTTTCCTCTGTTCTTTGATTTTATTTCACAAACTGTATTGCCTTTAACGTAGTGTTGCCATTAAGAGAAATCTTAAGATCGCCCTTTTTCTTTTCGGTAGATATAGCTTCAGTTATATCAAAGAAGCGTTCTACGTTTACACTTGGGGGTACGGTCACTTCTGCAATAACTTCATCATCAAGCTCTAAGGTCACTTTACCTTCTCCTACGATACTTCCGCAGATAAGACGGATTTTATCACTATCGCCTAAATCACAGTCCTTGAATAAAAGTCCGCCGCCGAGCATATAATGCTCTTCCTCCTTTTTGGAGTACTTCATTTTAGTGCCGAACTTGTTATCGTAGTTTATCGCCTTTGTAAGCATTGTCATATCTCTTGCAGGTATCTCTTCACCCTTTATATAAAGGCTTGTTTCCTGTCTGATATCATCGGACGAAGCACCTGCGAAGATGGTATAATCTCCGCTTTCGGTACAGAGCTTTTCTCTTGTCACATCATAAAACTCAAAACGCTTAAGCTCTATGTCAAAGGTAAAGCTTTCGTTTTCTCCCGCCTTGATAAAGCGTCTTTCAAAAGCACAAAGCTGTTTTAAGGGGCGTTTTACTCTCGGATTTTCAGGACGGAAATAGATCTGTACAACTTCTTCACCATCTGTATCCGAGGTATTCTTTACCTGAAGAGTTACCGTAATAACATCACCCTTCTGCTCTGCCTTTATATTGCTGTATTCAAACTTACTGTAGCTTATACCATATCCAAAAGCGTAAAGAGGTGTACCCTTATAGTAAAGGTAGGTCATATCATTTTCAATGATATCGTAATCAAGGATAGGAGCAAGCTCCTCTTCGCTCTTATACCAGGTCTGTGCAAGTCTGCCTGCAGGGTTATATTCACCGCTTATAATTTTTGCGAAGGCGTTGCCAAGCTCAGGGCCTGCGTGGGTGGTATAGATTATTGCAGGGAGATATTCGTTTTCATCGTTTATAGAATAGGGATAGCTTGATACAAGAGTCATAACAGTCTTCTGATTTGCCACATAAACTGCCTTTACAAGCTCTGACTGTCTTTCAGGAAGACAAAGCGTCTTTCTGTCATACATTTCACGGGCAACTATCATAGGGTCGTTACCTGTGCAGACTATCACGTAATCAGCTTTTTTAGCCACATCTCTTGCTCTTATGATGCCGTCCTCGATAAGCTCTTCGGTAAACAGCTTGCCGTCGGAAATACCAAAGGGTCTGCCGCCGCCTATCTTGCCTTCTTCATCTATCTCAAGAAGCTTTTTGAAATAGGTGTTGTACTTTATGTAGTTACCGCTCTTTTCAGGCTTTAATATCTCCTGAGAGAACCATCTGTATGTACCCTCGCTATCCGCCTTATAGCTTGCCGCTGTAAAGAACATATTATTGTACATACTGCGGTAGGTTACCTCGTTATGTCCGTATTCGCTCTTTTTGAAGATGGTGTGCTTATTTGCTTCATCATAGGTTGCGGTTACATTGCCCTCATCATCTACGCCGATATATTTTCCTGTCAACTTTGACTTTATTGCAACAAGGTCACAGCCGTCATCGTATAAGGCATCGGGATAAAGACTTCTTACACCATCAAGGATATTCGTGTTGTAGCTTACGTGACCTGTATACCAGTCCATTAGATTTTCGTTACCGTTGATACCGATAACTGCAATGCTCTTGCCCTTTTCAAAGGGTAAAATGCCGTTATTCTTAAGCAGAACCATCTGCTTCAATGCCGCCTCGTGATTAAGAGCCTTATGCTCAGCACATTCCATAACGCTTTCGTCAATGTCATCATAGGGGGTTTCTTCATTGAACTCACCTAATCTGAAACGGGCAAGCAGGCTGTTGTATACGCTCTTATCAATATCCTCTTCAGTAAGTATGCCGTTTTCTATACCGTAGTGTGCGGCTTCTATAGCCAGCTTATAATCGTCGGTCATAAGGTCTGTGCCGTTACGGAATGCAAGAGCCAATGTTTCAGCGTGGCATTTTCCGTATCTGTGGCTGGTTACATTCTGGGAGAAGTCGCCGCCGTCAGTTACAACAAGACCGAGTCCCCAATCTTTTTTAAGGATATTTTCCACATCGGGATTTATCATACCCGGAACGCCTGACAGCTCGTTATAAGCCGTCATTATACCGTAAGCTCCGCCCTCTGTTATAGCGGGCTTAAAAGCCTGATAATAGTATTCGTGCTTTGTTCTGGGTTCTATATTTGCGTCACAATTACCTCTGCCCTCTTCGTTATTATTTGCACAGAAATGCTTTAAGGTAGGTATTGTCATCAGATACTCGCCCTTACGGCTTGCCATGCCCTTTGTGTATTCAGCTGACATTCTGCCTGTGAGATACGGATCTTCGCCATAGGCTTCTTCATTTCTTCCCCATAAAGGGTTGCGGCACATATCAACTGTGGGTCCCCATAAATTAAGGTGACCGCTGGGGTGACGCTTATTTAAAACTCTTGCTTCCTTACCTGCAATCTCGCCTAATTTGTACATCAGCTTGTCGTCAAACATTCCTGACATACCGATAGGCTGAGGGAAAACTGTAGTAGGTTCCTCGGGGTTTCTTGAAACATAACCTCTTGCAACCTCTGCACCTACAAACCATTCTTTTATACCGAGTCTTTCAACGGGCAGCTGATGGGTTGAAAGCAAGGTTATCTTTTCATCAAGAGTCATCGCCTGCATAAGTGCTTTTACTCTTTTCTCAATAGGTAGTGCGGTATCTTTCCATTTTTCCATAATAATAAAATCCTTTCGGTGATTGATATAAATTTACTGATACTGCGATAGCTTAAGTTTAGCACATGTAATCGTTTCCGTCAAGAGAGAAAATAAAAGAAAATAGATTTGTACGATTTTTTTAATATATTGTACAACGCGTGACGTTGGGATTAATTTCCGCCTTTAAAAAGCATTGTGAACGGCGGGGTTATATAATGGGTGCACGATAAATTGTTGTTTGACGGCGAGCCCCCGCTTCCAATTCCGCCTTCGGCGGCGGGGCGTCCGGGAGTCATTGGTCTAAAGACCGTCACTGTTTCGTAAGAAACAGTTTGCCCCCTACGATTTTTCCCACAATATTGCGGGTTGCGTGTAGGGGTCGGCGAGCAATCCAAAGGATTGCGGCACCCTTTAGGGTATGTCCTCTGACGACCCGTTTTGATACATAAAAATAAATTCGTTGACGAGCGTCAAATTTCATTTTGACATACACCTAATGCGTGAAACCGCCGTTCACAATGTTTCGCCGATTGCAACGGTTTTTAAAGGCGGAAATTGGATTGAACGCCACGCGTTCAAATTTCAATTTTCCATACAACCCGCTGTCAAAAAAATCCCTTGCGATATCGCAAGGGATTTTTTATCAGTTATTCTTTGCAAGCCAGATACTTGCTACATCAAGAGCCTCGTAAAGACTGCCTCTTTCGCTGGTCTTTGTGATAAGCTCGGTAACGGGAACTGTGGGGTCAGTAGACATAAGCTGAACTCTTGTCTTATCTGCAACCTCAAGATCCTTTACCTTGTGTGTTGATAAGATTGTAAGCATTGCTACGAACTTATCAGACATATTTCCGAAATAGATTACGTTGTCCTTTCTTACAAGGGGAAAACCCTTATAAGTGAAAAATTCCTGCTGTGTCATATATAACCTCCACCGCCGCACAAACGGTGTGATTTAAGAAGCGGATCTGTGTGCGATTATTTCAGATCTCACTTATAATGATCTCGTGTATCAGAATTCGTCGAATATTTCTCCGCCTGATAAAAGTGCATCAAGATTCTGTAATAATCTTGTGGCGTACATCTGACGAACCTTGTATCTTACATCGCCGTTTACAACAATTATGCAGGTTCTGTCCTGTTCGGAGGAATAGAATTCTACCTTGTCTTCGCCCTCATCATCCTCACGATAATCGTAGGTAAATCCTGCTACAAATTTATTATCGGGAGTGAGAGCATCAATATAGATCTCCTCTGCATAAGCAGATAAAAGGTACTGATAGAAATCCTTGAACTTTGCTCTGTTTACAACTTCGCCATTGTATTCGATACTTGATTCATCTGCATCACCGATGATCTTGAACTCGTATTCCTTACCGTCAGTATCCGTTACCGTAACATCATCCACATAGTAGATATAAGGTGTAAGGAAGAGTCTGTAGAGAATATCCTCAGGCTGGATTGTAAGCCAGGGCAGACTGTCAGGAAGGAATACGTATATAGCATCCTTGCCTGTTACCATACCGTAATAGCCTGATACATACTTCGTTTCCTTGCCTGTTTCTTCATCAGTTTCTACAGTATATAATGCATCGCCGATATAAAGCTTTGTTACCTCTTCTTCATTCGCTACCATTGTAGCAACGCAGGCAGGATTGTCAAAGCCGTATTTCTTCTTGTCATCCTCTGTGGGCTTTACTACCACTACATCAGAAGCAGAAATGCCGAACATACCATAAACAATGTCCATATCCTTTTCATCATCTGCAAGGATATTGTTGTGGCTGGACATAGCATAACCAACATAAACTGACTGGAACTCCTTGTCAGTTTCCTCTTCTAACTTATCAAGTACCAGATCGTTTTCAAGGTCAGGTCTTTCAATACGGATACGGTTTACGATGTCATTTTCTGAATCAAAAGCATCTACGAGTGTTGCAAGCTGGACGTAGTCAAGCTCTTCAGAAAAGGCAAATTTAAGACTGCTGTCAGATACAAGATACACCGTGTTGCTGTCTTCAGTCTTGAAATACCAGGCGTTTTCGCCTAAGTTCTTCATACCGATAACGCAGTTTACAGGCTCATACTTATTATCCTTGAAGGTCATTGCTATGGTTGCAGTAGGCTCGTTAAAGCCGTACTTTGCAAGATCCTCAGCGTTATCTTCAACCTTCATCTTGGCGTCGATAACACCTGCTTTTTCCATTGTACTGCCGTAAGCAGCATTATTGGCGTATTCCTGCGGTATGCCGTCTGTTCCCCACTTTTCACTTCCCAAACGATCAATTGTGAACTCGTCTGTTTCGTTCTTTATAGTAAGGGACAGAATATCATCAGTCTTATAGGATAATACAGATATCTTTTCACTACCTGAGGAAGTGTTACTGCTTACTGTATCATCTACAGGATTTGTCAGCACCAGTGCAAGCGTTGCAGTACCAAGCACCGCAATACCTGCTGCTGAAGCTATAAGAATTTTTGCGTTCTTTTTCATTTATTATCCTCTTAATATTATTTGTGAATTCTTCTTGCCCAGATAATAACACCTGCAATTATAAGTGCAAGAGGAAGAACTGCTACAAATATAATAACAAGGGTCGTTTTCTGTGCCTCTGTTATTTCATAGGTTGTAGTTTCATAGCTCTTGGGAGTGAGAGTGATACCCTCTTCCTTATTACAGCTTACATTGAAGATATTCATAATAAACTGTGCATTGTTTGCCTGGGGTGATGTGAGGAAGGAAACATTGAGCATTTCCATACCGCCAAGTGTTATAATACGGCTTGTGCAAGGAATATTGCCGTTTTCAAATCTTGTCTTTGTGGACTGTACGATAACGCCGTAAGACTTCTTTGCATCGTTTTCGCCCGGCTCCCAGTTATCTCCTGCATCATGAGGTCTTATAACTGCACCGCCATAAGTTGAAAGAAGTATCTGAGTCTGCATATTGCCGTAACCTTCCCACTTGGGAACTACTGCACTCATATTGTCACCGAAGATCGGTGATTCGTTTGTAAGCTTATCAAAATCAGAAGTTTCAAGCTGTAACATCTGATATGTTCTCTTGGTTTCGTAAGCATAGTTTGCGTCTGTCTGATAAAGCAGACCCTTTTCTACCTTAAGTCCCCAGTCATCAAGCAGACCGTCAATGTTCGGAGAATTGCCGAGCTTGGGGTTTGACGCATAAATGAAATTCTTACCGAACTTACCATTGTTGTCAAGCCATGTATCAATCTTGTTGATTACTTCAACAGAATAGTCGCTGGTAGGACCAAAGCTGAATACGAAATCAAATTCGTCGCTTATCTTGTCTGTAAGACCGATATCAATTGTTTCTATGATATAGCTGTTTGTTTCAAGAAGCTTTGTGAGTACCTGATTGTCAGTTTCACCAAAGCCTGTAAGTACTGCTACCTTTACGGGATCCTTATCGGAAACATTCATAATAGCAGATACTGTAGCCTGCTCACAGTTTGCTTCTATCTTTTCAGGAACATACTGACCTAAATACTGTAAGTACTGCTGATTGTAGGTGATTGAAAGATACTCGTCATAGTTCAGTACCTTTACACGCTTTGTACTTTTGCTTTCTACTATTATCTGCTCGGAGGTGAGAGTTTCCTTATAGTTTGCCTGAAAACCGGGATTTGCCACAACATTTACATAGTTTAAAGTAAATCTGTCGTTGCAGTTTACGATCTTCTTAAGAATTTCGTTTGTCTGATAATACCACTCATTACCGCTTGTGAATGCACTTTCATCACTTGTTACTGTGATAACGATATCATCATCCACCTTTGAAAGATATTCCGCTGTGCTGTCCTCGATTGAGTAAAGACCTGAATCGGTAAGGTCAGCCTGTACCGAAAATCTTTCGCCAAGCATTGTGATAACTACGTTAATAAGTACCACAACTACTATACAGATAACTGTGAATAATACGGATAAACCACCGTATTTGAACTTTTTATTCTTGAAGGGGTTAAAGGAGCTTTTGCTCTTTGCCTTCTTCACTTCTTTTACTTCTTTTACTTCTTTTACTTCTTTTGTTTCTTTTGTTTCTGTAACAGAAGCTTCTTCTGTTTTTACGTTATTTTTTTCGTTCTTGCTCATTTACTATACTCCTTTCCTTAGTTTACGCCCAACGCTTTTTCTCAAGCACTCTGGCGGTGAGGAATAAGAATATAAAGATTACGCTGAGGAAGAAGATAACACTCGATAAACTGAATATTCCGTTTGTAATTTCCGCATATCTTGAATAAATAGAAATACTGCCGATTACTGTCTTTATTATTCCTGCAGGTAATACGTTGATAAGAGTATCAAGTAAAAGTACCATAAGGTTTATAAAGAAGCTGCCTATTGCCGCTATCATCTGGTTTTCTGTAAGTGCAGATACGAAAAGTCCGCCTGACACAAATATACCGCCTAAAAGTAAGAGTCCGACGGTGTTGCCCCAGATAGGAAGCCACGAAACCTTTGCAAAGCTTGACATTACAAAGCCGTAAACAGGCATCACCGCAACACCTGCTACAAAGATAGCGTATGCTGCTAAAAACTTACCCATAACGATGCTGAAAAGACTTATGGGTGCTGTTAATGTCAGCTGGTCTGTTTTCTGTTTTTTGTCCTCTGATAAAAGTCTCATTGTAAGTAATGGAACAAATACCATAAGTACAATGAACATCATCAGGAATACTGATGACATATCTGTTGTTCCCACATCAAGGGAGAACATCCAGAAGAACACGCCTGAAAAGGCGTAGAATATAGCAAGGAACACATACCCTAAGGGAGATGTGAAATATGCTCTCAGTTCTCTTTTAAATATTGCAAGCATTTATTTTTCCGCCTTTCAGATTATTTCTTTTTGCCTTTGTGATTTTCGTCGTCGATATTGCCGTAGATATCGCCTGTGGTTATCTTTAAGAAGATTTCTTCAAGAGTAAGCTCACTGGACTTCATCATAAGTAATGGGTAGTTTCTTGAAGCAAGACGCTTTGAAACCTCTCGTCTTATGTCGTTGCCTTCCTTTGCATTAAGGAAGAATTCGCTGACACCGGGCTCTACATTTTCTCTGTTTATGCGGACATCCTGCATATTAGGTATTGTGGATAAGAGCTTTCTTATTTCAGCAGGGTTGCCCTCTGCTCTTACAATAAGCTTGTGGTCGCCTGAAAGGTTCTGTACAAGCTTGTCTGAAGTGTCGTTGGCTACAAGCTTACCACGGTTGATAATTACTATCTTGTCGCATACCGCCTGAACCTCGGGCAGAATGTGGCTTGACAGAATTACCGTATGATTCTTACCAAGCTTTTTGATAAGTGAACGGATCTCAATTATCTGCTTGGGGTCAAGACCTACTGTAGGTTCGTCAAGGATAAGTACAGGGGGGTTGCCTACAAGTGCCTGTGCAACGCCTACACGCTGTTTGTATCCCTTTGAAAGATTCTTGATAACACGGATCTTTACCTCAGTTATCTTTACAAGCTCGCATATCTCACCAAGGTGTGACTTTATCGGAAGCTTGCACTTTTTAAGGCTGTAAACGAACTTTAAATATTCCATTACAGTCATGTCAAGGTAAAGGGGAGGCTGTTCGGGAAGATAGCCGATAAGCTTCTTAGCCTTTACGGGGTCTTCGAGGATATCAATACCGTTTATGAGTGCCTGACCTTCTGTGCTTGAAAGGTAGCCGGTAAGGATATTCATAGTTGTGGATTTACCTGCACCGTTAGGTCCTAAGAAGCCGAGTATCTGACCGTCTTCTGCCACGAAGGATACGTTATCCACCGCAACTTTTGAACCATAACGCTTTGTAAGATTTTTAACTTCAATCATTGAACTGCTCCTTAATGGAAGTTTTTGCCGTATTGGCGGCAATTATCTTTTTTAGTTTAAACCTGTAAAGTGAAACCTGTGTGACAGCAAGGTGTTTTATTGCTGTACTGAGAGTTTATCCTTGTGAAGCTGTTCTTTAAGAGCTTCAGTATCCTGGAATTTCTTCTCGGGACGGATAAAGGAAAGCAGGCTCACCTTGATTTTCTGTCCGTATAAGTCCCCGTCGTAGCCTAAAATATGAGTTTCCGCCAGGGGCTTATTCTTATAGTTTACCGTCGGCTTTACCCCTATATTTGTAATAGAGGGATAAACCTTATCACCGATAAAGGTGATGCTTTTATATGCACCGAAAAGAGGTATTACCATATTTTCGGGGTATATCTGATTTATCGTAGGATAACCAAGAGTTCTGCCGATTCTGTTGCCGCTTACGACCTCTTCATATATAGAAAATTCGTAGCCTAAAAGCCTGTTTGCTTTTTCGACCTCTCCGTTTTTGATGAGGTTTTTTATTACTGTGGAATGTATGATACATCCCTCACTGCTGAAGGGAGGTATAATTATTACGTCAATTCCGTGCTTTTCACATATCTTCTTAAAGCTTACAGAATCACAGTCTGCTCCTGCACCGAGTCTGAAGTCAAAGCCATATACCACAAGCTTTGCATTCATTATCCTGATAAGAATTTTTGTTACAAAATCCTCACCTGTATAATCTCTCACGCTGTTGAAATCGGGAGAGTAAATATACTCTACTCCTGCCATATCAAGAAGACTGAGCTTCATATCATTGGACAGAAGATTTTCTACCTTTTCTCTTTTAGGCAGTGCCGTGTCACTGTGAAAGGTGAACATAGCTGAATGAAGTCCCTCTTTATGAAAGGTTTCCATTACCACCTGTATATGTCCTAAATGCAGTCCATCGAAAAAACCTAAAGCAACTGCCGTAGGAGGTAGCGGTATTAAGTTGTCGGTAATATCTATCAATGTTCTGCCTCTTTTCAAAAAAGCTTTTAATTTAGTACATTAAGGTATTTTATCCTGATGCCTGCTTCATTATCAACATAAGCTGTTCCTAAAAACAAATTGTCGCTGTCATATACAGCAAGGTCTGTATTTTCAGGGTAGCTTATACCCATTCTCATAGTATCAAGCACAACACCATTCATAAACATTTTTCTTTGCTTATCATTAAGAACGATTTTTTCATAACAGGAAAAGAGCTTTTCCACAGGAATTATGATCTTCTCTATATCATCTGCTGTCATATTGCGGAGTTCTTCAAGCTCTATGCAGTCGCTGAGTGTAAAACCACCTGAAAGGGTACGCTTAAGGCTTGTCATAACTGCACCGACCCCAAGCTTTGCACCTATATCGCTGATGATGGTACGGATATAAGTGCCCTTTGAACAGTGGATATCAAGAACGCCTGTCCGTGTTTTTTCGTCATAGGACAAAAGCTCTATCGAATGAACGGTTATCGGTCTTGCAGGTCTTTCTATCTCTATACCCTGCCTTGCAAGCTCGTACAGTTTTTTTCCGCCTATCTTTACAGCAGAATACATAGGAGGAATCTGCATGATATTACCCTGCATAGTGCTTATGACACCTGACAGTTCGTCCCTGCTTACCGCTTTATCACATTCACTCAGTATCTCGCCCCATATATCCTCTGTTTCAGAGGTAATGCCAAGCTTAAAGCCTGCTACATACCTCTTATCAAGAGAGGGAATAAGGTCTGAGGTCTTTGCCGCTCTGCCGATGAATATGGGTAAGACCCCTGTCGCCATCGGGTCAAGAGTGCCACCGTGACCTATCTTTCTTGTCCCCGCCGCTCTTCTTGTTATTGCTATAACATCGAAGGATGTAAAATCCTGAGGCTTATTTATGCAGATTATTCCATTTAAATTGTTCGGATTATCTATCCTGCTCATAACTGCTCTACCGCTTTTTCGATGATAGGTAAAAGCTTTGCTCTTACAAACTGAAGATTACCTTCTATAGTACAGCCTGCCGCTCTTGCGTGACCGCCGCCACCGAATACACCGCACACTTCTGCGGCATTTATAGGTTCGGTACTTCTCATAGATACTTTAAATACATTTTCCGCCTTCTGCTTTACGGTAACGCCAAGCACCACACCCTCTATCTGACGGGGGAGGCTTGCAAGTCCGTTAAAGTCCTCTGTATCTACTCTGTCAGCAAATTCGTTCATAATATCAAGAGTAAGCCACACAATAGCTATCCTGTCATCAGCTACAAATTCGATATCCCGGAGTATTCTTTGTTCAAGCTCAATTCTGCCCTTTGATTTAAGATCAAACAGCTGATAGTTTATCTCGCCATAGGGGAAATCATAAGCCATAAGTTCTCCTGCAATCCTGTGAGTGCGGGAGGTGGTGTTTGTAAATTTAAAGCAACCCGTATCTGTAGCAATACCTGTATAAAGGCACGCCGCAACCTTGCCGTCTATCTCAGCACCCATTTCGAGTGCTATTTCATAGATAAGCTCGCAGGCAGCTGCCGCATCGGGATCAACAAAAGTATACTGTGCAAACTCCTTACGGGATTCGTGATGATCGATAGCAAGCAGTATCTTATCACCGTACTGCTCTTCAAGTGAGCCTAACAGCTTTGTATCTGCCACATCAACACTGACTATCGTCTTTTCAGAAAAGTCCTGCTCTGTTACGGAGTCCTTTAAGAACATCATTCTGCTGACAATGGGGTCAGCACAACGAACCTTTGCTCTTTTGCCCATATTCTGTAATATTCTGCATAGTCCGTAACCACAGCCTAAGGTATCGCCATCGGGATTTGCATGACACAGAATGAGAAAATCATCATTTTCTGAAAGTATCTGTGCCGCCTTTTTCTTGTCTGTCAACATCCGTGTTATCCTTCCTACACTGATTATTCTTCTGCCGTATCGTCTTCTCTTTTTGGGAGCTTGCTGATAACATCGCTTATATGCTCATAATAGTCCAGCGAATTATCAGGCAGAAAAATAAGCTCAGGGATCTTTCTCATTTTTATACGCTGATTTATTCTTTTCTTAAAAAAGCCTGAGGCTGTTTTAAGACATTCTACAGCGTCAGCGGTCTTTTCTCCGCCTTCTAAGGAGGAAATGTAGACCTTGCAGTAGGACAGATCGTTTGTAAGCTCGCAATGAGAAACGCTTACAAGTCCGTTTGATATACGGCTGTCCTTTATATCACGGAGGGCGACGGATATTTCACGCTTTACATCCTCCGAAAGTCTGCTGATATTGAAATTTGCCATTTTTACACCTCTTTACTGTGTTTTCCTGGCTGCTCCCAAAATATTCAGAACAGCCACAAAAACTACTGTCGGGTTTAATCTCTGTATTCTTCTGTGATGAATGCCTCGAAGATGTCGCCTTCCTTGATATCGGTGTACTTTTCAAGGGTAATACCACATTCATAGCCTGCAGCTACTTCCTTGACGTCATCCTTGAAACGACGGAGTCCTGCAATCTTATCAACTGCAAGAATAATACCGTCACGGACAACTCTTACTTCACCGTTTCTCTGTACCTTACCGTCAAGTACGTAAGAACCTGCAACAATGCCGACGCTGGACAGCTTCATTACCTGTCTTACTTCTACACGGCCTGTGTCTACTTCTCTGTACTTGGGTGCAAGCATACCCTTCATAGCGGTTTCGATTTCTTCTATAGCATCGTAAATTACTCTGTAGAGTCTGATATCAACGCCGTCACGCTTTGCGTTTTCTGCAGCTGCGGGATGAGGTCTTACGTTAAAGCCTACGATGATAGCGTCAGACGCACGGGCAAGCATAACGTCGCTTTCTGTTACGGCACCTGCGGCACTGTGGATAATCTCTACTCTTACCTCTTCGTTTGTGAGCTTTGCAAGGGACTGTGAAACTGCTTCTACAGAGCCCTGAACGTCAGCCTTTACGATGATGGGGAGCTTCTTCATAGAGCCTTCTTCAATCTGTGAGAAGAGGTTGTCAAGGCTTACCTTCTTGTAAAGCTTGAACTGTTCTTCCTTGGCTTCAAACTTTCTCTTTTCAACAAGCTCTCTTGCAAGTCTTTCGTCTTCTACTACCGCAAAGTCATCACCTGCACTGG
>JAZSHW010000033.1:0-2765 GCA_045533495.1 Ruminiclostridium sp.
GAAATTTCTACAAAGTGGTTCGGTTCTGACATCACAACAGTAAAGACAAACTAATTTTCAGAGGCTGTAAAAAAACGAAGTTTTTTTACAGCCTCTTTTAATTATTTCTTTTTCTTCTTTAAGCTCATTACAACAAAAACAACAATTGCAACTGCTAAAGCACCGCCGCAGATTGCAAAAGGAACCCAGTTAAGAGTTACACCTGTAGGAGGGTTTCCGCTACTGTCTCCGATTGTTTCTGCAAAGCAATTGATGCTCATAAGAAAAGAGAACGCCATTGCGCTTAAAAGTGAAGTTATCTTTTTCATTTTGTATTCCTTTCTGATTTTGCACATATATCGTACAAGCCGTTATAGGCTCTTATATAATATACACTATTCTATCCCGATTTGCAAGTGTTTATCACAAATTTTCAGAATAAGAACACAAAAAACTCCCTCCGATTGCTCGGAGGGAGTCTGGTATTTTAAGATTTAAATTAAGTAATTAAATTACTTGCTTCTCTTCTTAAGAACGATACCGGATGTAGCAAGAGCTGCTGCTGCAAGAGCTGCAGGAACTACTACTAAAACAACACCTGTGTCAGGGTTTGTGGGTTCACCGGATGAATCGCCAGGAACTTCGTCGTCTAATTCAACAACGTCGATCTTGAGTTCGTCGATTGTGATTGTGATAGGAGATTCTTCGCCTTCAACTTCGAGGTTTGTGCATACAGCGATGAATTCCATAGCTTCGATAGCCTGTTCAAGTGTAGCTGTAACTACGTATGTGCCATCCTTGTCGATTGTAACTACTGTGCAGTCAGCGAGTAAGTTACCTTCGTTGCCTTCGCCCCAGTACTGAACAGCCCAAGCCTTGTCAGCGAAAGAAAGCCAAGCATCAAATGCTTCTGTAACACCTGTTACTGTGAACTTAACAGAAATGAGGTTAGCACCAGCAAACGCTTCCTTATCGAGAAGAACGTCAGCTTCGTCGCCTGTCCAAGCGTTGATGATGTTTGTTCTAACGAGACCAGAGTCAACTACTGTTCTACCGCCGTTAGCGAGTTCGAGAGCAACTGTACCTTCTGTTTCGGGTTCGTCATCGCTGGGTTCGTCTTCGCCGGGTTCGTCTTCGCCGGGTTCGTCATCGCCAGGTACTTCTTCAGAATCGCCAACTGTTTCGTCATCAGATGTTGTGTCATCGTTTGTTGTGTCATCTTCTTCGGGAGTTTCTGTTTCAGCTGCTACAAGGTAGTTGCCTTCAGCATCAAGGAACTTGATACCTGTGATCTGGAAGTTGATGTCGATGTCTGTAGATTCTTCAGCACCGTCATTTGCCCACCAGCAAGTGAATACTACTTCTGCATATTCAACAGCAGCAGCATCATCACCGAAAGGAAGTTCAGCGTCTAATCTTGTGAATGTACCTGTTTCAGCATCGTAAAGATCCTTTTCAGGAGCATCGGGAACGAGAGCCCATTCAGCCTGGTTCCAGCCAGATACGTTGTTGTTGAAGATAAGTCCGCCGCCAGCATTGTGACCAGCTTCGATAGCGTCAGCAATTGCTGTCTGTGTAGCTTCGTCAACAGTAATTTCTACGCCGTAAATCTGAGAGTAATCGCAACCTTCGGGAAGGAAGTTAGCTACGGGAACCTTTAATTCAGCGGCGCCGTTAACTGTACCTGCAGCACTTGCAGGGATTGCAGCCATTGTTACAGCCATAGCTGCAGCAGTGATAGCTGCTAAAGTTCTTGAAAACTTCATTTTGAGTGTCCTCCATTTAATTTTTTTAGCTTTTATAGCTATTATAATGATACTACATCACCATTTCAATTTCAACTGTCATTTTTCACAAAAAAAACCGCAAAAACTTGTTGAAACTTTTCAAAGAAAATCACTTACTTCTTAAAGCTTGTTTGAGCCGTTTTCCCGTTTAAACTATCGGTTTCAATAGTCAACAGTGCAAAGTATCTTAGCATTGCGGATTTTTACCGCATCTGCGTTACTCTAATATAATACAACATCAGGGATAAAAAATCAATTGGTAAATTTGCATAATATTATGATAATTTCGCTTCTGTTTTTTGTAACCGATATCAAACAGTAATAGCAAAACGATAAAAAAAAGCCACCATAATTGTTCAGTTTCACCAATGTTTTTGCAACATGGTAAAAAAATAACGAGAGATACATCGTGT
The DNA here is from genome assembly GCA_045533495.1 of Ruminiclostridium sp. Taxonomy (GTDB): domain Bacteria; phylum Bacillota; class Clostridia; order Oscillospirales; family Ruminococcaceae; genus Ruminiclostridium_E. Next base: position 2,180 of record JAZSHW010000033.1, read on the forward strand.
TTTGCATATATTTTTCAATAAAATGTACAAAAAATATTTTTAGTTGCTTTTCAAAAGCAATATGGAGCGGTAAATTGTTGTTTAGCGGTCGGTGACCGCTGACGGTTCCGCCTTTAAATATCATCGCAATTGTCGTAACCTCGTGAACGGCGGTTTCACGCATTTGATGTATTTCAAATTGAAATTTGACGCTCCGCTGGGGTTATTGTAGCCCCAAACAGTCCGAAGGACTGTCACGCCCTTTAGGGCAATAAACCACCTAACCCCCTTTCCCCTGATGGAAATATATTTTGGCAAAATAAAATTTTGCCAAAATTGTCGCAGTTCTGCGAACTGCTGGGGATGGGAGCAGTCCGATAGGACTGCGTGACTTTATGAAAATGCAATTTTCATAAAGTTTAGGCTACCGCCCCTGCAGCAGTCTGAAAGACTGCGACGGTCTTTAGACCAATGACCTCTGTTTGGGGCTTCGCCCCAAACCCCGTATTACACGGGGTTTGTCGGTTGTTCATCAAATTATAGACAATTTCAAAATTGACCTCCCGCCGTTCACGAGGCTTCGCAACGCACAACCTGATAAAAGGCG
>JAZSHW010000056.1:0-9653 GCA_045533495.1 Ruminiclostridium sp.
CTTGATTTATTACGCCTTGTCGATTTCTTCAAGAAGAATTTTTCTTAATACCTGAGGATCGCAATTCATACCCTGAAGGGTGTAATTGCTCGTCGCTCTTTTAAAAACAGTGATTACGCCTTGTCGATTTCTTCAAGAAGAATTTTTCTTAATACCTGAGGATCGCAATTACCCTTTAAGGTCTTCATGCACTTGCCGAAGAGAGCCATAAGAGCCTTTTCCTTACCGCCCTTATAGTCTGCAACAGACTTGGGATCGGAGGCTACGATTTCCTTAATAACCTTTTCAATGTTAGCTGTATCGTTGGAAACGATGAAGTTGTTTTCTGTAGCATACTTTTCAGGATCAATAGTTTCTTCATCCATAACAAGAAGTATCTTCTTTGCGTTTCCTCTTGTTACCTTGCTTTCAAGTACAAGCTTGATAAGTTTACCAAGAGCGTTGCCGTCAACCTTCAGCTGATCCATTGTACTGCCCTTCTTGTTGAGCATATTCATACAATCGGAGATAAGCCAGTTTGCAACTTCCTTAGCTTCGCCGCATTCCTTGTATGCTCCTTCAAAACAGTCGCAGAATGCTCTTGACTGAGTAATCAGATCAGCGTCATATTCTGATAAACCAAGCTCGTCGATAAATCTTGCCTTCTTCACTTCAGGGAATTCAGGTAAAGATGCCTTGATGCTGTCAAACCACTCGTCATCAATTACGATAGGCATTACGTTAGGATCGGGAAAATAACGGTAGTCCCCCGCTGTTTCCTTGCTTCTCATAGCGTAGCTCTTGCCCTTTACATCGTCCCAGCGGCGTGTTTCCTGTACAAGCTCTTCTGTACCGTTTTCAAGAGCGTCAATGTGTCTTGCTACTTCATATTCTATAGCTCTTGTGATAGCGGAGATGGAGTTCATATTCTTCATCTCAGTACGCACACCAAGCTTTGTATCGCCTTCTTCACGGATTGAAAGGTTTACGTCACAACGCATAGAGCCCTGCTCCATACGGCACTGAGAAACCTTGGCAAAACGAAGCAGTGAACGGAGTCTTTCAAGATAAGCCACAACCTCTTCTGCACTTGAAAAGTCGGGCTGGCTTACGATTTCGATAAGGGGAACGCTGGTTCTGTTATAGTCAACGAGAGAGGTATCTGTCCAGTCATCGTGCACAAGCTTACCTGCGTCCTCTTCCATGTGGATCTGCTTTATTCTGATATCCTTTTCGCCCTTTGATGTCTTAATTCTTACTGTGCCGTTTACACAGATGGGAGCAAACCACTGTGTAGTCTGGTAAGAAGCGGGCAGGTCGGGATAGTAGTAGTTCTTCTTATCAAAGGTTGTTGTTCTGTTGATATCGCAGTTTAACATCATACCTGCAGTCATACCAAGGTCTACTACCTTCTTGTTTGTAACAGGGAGCATACCCGGCATACCACAGCAGGCAGGGCATACGTGATCATTCTGTTCGCCGCCGAATTCTGCGGAGCAGGAGCAGAAAATTTTTGATTTGGTCGCAAGCTCGATATGAACTTCAAGACCGATGACGGTTTCGTACTTCTTCATATTACTTGCCCTCCTTTATAATCTGTACCGCATCCAGTAACGCACTGTCAGAAAACGCCTTACCGATAAGCTGAACGCCGCCGCCTACAGCCACAGGCAGACCTGTGATTGAAGCAGGTGCAGTATAAAGGTTTTCGTCAAAGCTGAGATACTTATTTGCGTCTGTATCAGCCTTTGTAAATACCTTCTTTGAGCCTGCAGGGAGCAGTACTGCATCGTATTCTGCAAATATATCAGCAAACTTTTCTGCAACAACTCTTCTTATTCTCATAGCCTTATCGTAAAAGCCCATATAGTTATCTGTGGATAATACATCCGAACCATAAATTATCATAGTCTTTAAAAGCTCGCCGAAGGCTTCTGTACGGCTGTTTGTATACAGCTCTTCGATAGTTGTGTAGTTTTCACTTCTGTAGCCGTACTTTACACCGTCAAAACGGGATACGTTATTGCAAAGCTCTGCACTTGAAAGAATGTTCCATGCCGCCTTTGCTTTTGTCAGTATCTCGTCATCAATTTCAGCGATTTCAACGCCTTTATCAGAAAGTGCCTTCTTTGCCGCTTCAATATCAGCCTTTACAGCGTCGTCAGCAGTAGCTGTTATAGACTTTGCTACAGCTACCTTCTTGACTGCCTTTTCTGTAGTTAATATCTTTTCGCATTCACTGTCAGAAAGGCTTGTGCCGTCCTTGTCATCGTGACCTGCAATAGCAGTAAGCACCGCCTTTGTATCAGCCACGCTCTTTGCCATAACGCCTACAGTTTCACCTGAGCAAACAGCGGAGATAGTACCGAAACGGGAAACTGTGCCATAGGTGGGCTTTAAAAATACAAGGTCATTCATAGCAGCCGCTCTTCTTGGAGTGCCGTTTACATCAAAACAGATAACAGCCTTTATATTTTCATCCTTTGCGATTTCAGCACTTGCACTGAGGAGTGCCCCGCTATCATCTGTTACAGCACCTTCATAAGAGGTTTCGCCTAATAAGTCAACTGCCATTTCGCCTACATTTGCCTTGCCTGCAATTTCGTAGCCTGCTTCTGTGAGTTTTGTAACTACTTCTGCATCAAAAAGGCTCATATAGTTATCAAGCATTTTTGAGCCTGCTGTTGTAGGCATAGCCTTTGTTAAGAACATATCGTCAAGGGCAACGGCATTTGTCATAACACAGTCACTTTTTGTTAAATATAATTTCATAATATGACTTTCCTTTCTGCCCTTATTCTACAAGACGGGGTACCTGCCAGTAGCCTTCGCTGGTAGCAGGAGCGCCCTTCTGTAAATCTTCACGGGAATATATCTTCTTAGCTTCGTCTTCTCTTACTACAGTCATTATAGGCATAACGTGTACCATTCTTTCCACGTTTTCTGTATCAACTGTATCAAGAGCCTTTTTATCTTCTAACTGCTTGTCGTAGAATTTCAGAAAAGCTTCTTTTTCCTCTTCTGTAAGAGAGAGCTGGTTGAATTTTTCAAGCAGTCGTAAGGTTTCTCTTTCCATATAGTAAATTCCTTTCTGTGAAATGGATTTAGTCTCTTACCTTGATGTGAACTTCTCTTAACTGCTGTTCTGTTACATCTCCGGGTGCACCCATCATTAAGTCCTGAGCGTTGCCGTTTAAGGGGAATGCGATAACATCACGGATTGTTTCTTCTTCAGCAATGAGCATTATCATTCTGTCAACACCGGGTGCCATACCTGCGTGAGGAGGAGCACCAAAGGAGAATGCTGTGTAAAGTGCACCGAACTTTGCCTTTACATCTTCTTCGCCGTAGCCTGCGATTTCAAACGCCTTCTTCATAATTTCGGGGTTGTGGTTTCTTACCGCACCTGAGGATAATTCTACACCGTTACATACGATATCATACTGATATGCAAATATTTCGAGGGGATCCTTATTTAAAAGTGCGTCCATACCGCCCTGAGGCATTGAGAAGGGGTTGTGTGTAAAGTCGATCTTGTTGGTTTCGCTGTTAAGCTCGTACATAGGGAAGTCTACAATAAAGCAGAACTCAAACTTATCCTTGCTTATTATATCAAGTGTTTCACCGAGCCATGTTCTGATTTCGCCTGAAAGACGGTCAACTACAGCAGGAGCGTCACAGATAAAGAATACTGTTTCGCCGTCCTTGATACCTGTGATGTTGATAAGCTCTGTCTTCTGTTCAGGTGATAAGAACTTAGCGATAGGACCCTTATATTCGTCTCCGTTTAATGTGAGATAGCCAAGACCCTTCATACCGATGCTTGTCGCAAACTTTAAGGAGTCTTCAAAGAACTTCTTGGACTTTCCTGCACAATCAGCCACGATACCACGAACAGGCTTGCCTTTGAATAAGGGGAATTCTACGTGTGAGAAGAATTCTGTAAGGTCGTTTATAATAAGGGGGTTGCGAAGGTCGGGCTTATCTGTGCCGTACTTCAGCATTGATTCATAGTAAGGAATACGCTTGAAGGGAGCGGGAGATATCTCCTTTGTGGTGAACTTCTTGAAGGTGTTGTAGATAACCTTTTCTGCTACCTCAAATACATCTTCCTGGGTAGCGAATGCCATTTCAAAGTCGAGCTGGTAGAATTCGCCGGGTGAACGGTCCTGTCTTGCGTCTTCATCTCTGAAGCAGGGAGCAATCTGGAAGTAACGGTCAAAGCCGCTTGCCATTAAAAGCTGCTTGAACTGCTGGGGAGCCTGAGGAAGTGCATAGAACTTACCCTTGTGCTTTCTGCTGGGTACTAAATAGTCTCTTGCACCTTCGGGAGAAGAAGCTGTAAGGATAGGAGTCTGAATTTCCATAAAGCCCATTTCTTCCATCTGGCTTCTGAGATAGCTTAATATCTTTGAACGAAGAATGATATTGTTGTGTATCTTCTGATTTCTTAAATCAAGGAAACGGTACTTAAGTCTTAAATCCTCACGGATAGATGTGGATGCTGAAATATCAAAGGGCAGACCCATCTGGCAGGGACCTAAGATTTCAAGGCTGTCTGCCTTTACTTCTACCATACCTGTTTCAATCTTTGTATTGATTGTTTCTTCATCTCTCTTTGTAACTTCACCTGTTATCATAATAACAGTTTCCTTTGAAACGTCCTTTAAGAGAGAGTCGTCAGACAGTACCACCTGTGTGATACCGTAGTGGTCACGAAGGTCAACGAAGATTACGCCGCCGTGGTCACGGATAGTATCTACCCAGCCTGCGATAGTAACCTTTTCACCGATGTGATCTAAATTAAGGTCGTTGCATGTGTGTGTTCTTAACATAGTTTTTCTCCTTTTTTAAAATATATTTATCGTAATCGGGTGCAGATGTCAGAAAAACAAAAAAGACGCCTGCCGCCCACATGGGACGAAAGACATCTTCCGCGATACCACCCAAATTGATTGTTTCCAATCCTCTCAAAAAGTCGTTTCGTGACCTGACGTGCGGTTCTACTTACAGTTAAACTGCTTTCTTCCGCAGGCTACGGAGTGTTTTTCTCTGAAATCCTGCTGCCGCACTCTCACCTACTGCGACTCTCTTTGAACGGTGCTTACAGATACTCTCTCCATCTACGCCAAAAATATTTATTTCGGTTAGAGTATATCACATTTTTTATGATGTGTCAATATATTTTTCCGCAATTTTTAAGGGAATATTACGATTTTTTGTAAAAATTCCGTTTTTTCTGAACTACTTGTTTTTTTAATTTCCAAAGTTATGTCCGATAAAACGATTTCACGATAAAACCGCCTTTTTCTTTGCTTCAATATCACCAAAAACCGCATTGTAATTTTGTTACATTTCACATTGACAACATTTCAAAAATGTTCTATAATATTAACAAAATTATGTAAATTATAACTGGTGTATGAGGAGGTAATTATGACAAACATAACTTTAATTACAGGCGGTGCCGCCAGCGGTAAGACCAGATGGGCATTGTCCTTTTTCAAAAACTGCGACAATGTACTTATCGTCAATACCAGCCAAAAGCTGTCTGATGAGACCGTCAACAGAGTAAATTACATCTGCAAGACAAACGGTGTCGACTGGGTAATTATGAACGATGTAAAATCCCCTTGCGATACAGTAAAGGATCATAAATTCTACATATTCGACAGCCTTGCATCCTATACATCAAATGTAATAAGCGAAGTCTGCACAGATGTCAACAATATCACTCCCGAGCAGAAGGAGCTGGTACGCAAAACAGTCGTTGATAATGTTATCGAAATGATGCAGAGAGTAGAAAAGCTTAACGGTGCACTGGTAATCATTACAATCGAGCCGGGCTTTTCCGTATGCCCCAAGGATAAGGATCAGATCTTATTCAGAGAAATAATGGGTGCAGTAAACCAGCGTATAGCAAACACCGCTCAGGAAGTTTATTTATCCGCAAGCGGTATCCAGTTCAAAATAAAGTGATGAAGGGACAGGTAACAGGTTATGAGTATTGAAAAATTAATTGACTTTGCAAGAAGCAAGAATGCATCAGATATACATCTGACTGTGGGTGCACCCACAGCTATAAGAATAAACGGCAAGCTCATGCAGTTTTCAGGCATGGACGAACCCCTCGTAAACAAGACTATCCTTTCTATGCTTTCAGCAGAACAGGAAAGAAGACTGGGCGACGGCGATGATATCGACTTCTCTTTCTCCACAGAAAGCGGTGCAAGACAGAGAGTAAACGTATTCCGCCAGAGCGGTAAGCTTGCGGCAAGTATCCGTCTTTTAAATGAAACTATCCCCTCTTTCTCAGATATCGGTCTGCCGAACTACGTAACAGAAATGCTTACAGCCTTAAAGGGACTTATCCTCGTTACAGGTGCAACAGGCAGTGGTAAATCAACAACTCTTGCTACAATGGTAGATTATATCAATGCAAATCGTCAGTGCCACATCCTCACTATCGAAGACCCTGTAGAATATCGTTACACTCCCAAGGCGGCTACTATCCGTCAGCGTGAAATAGGCACAGACGTAAAGGGCTTCAGCTATGCTTTAAGAAGTGCTCTTCGTGAAAACCCCGACGTTATCTTAGTCGGCGAAATGCGTGACTATGAAACAATAAAGCTTGCCTTAACAGCAGCAGAAACAGGACACTTAGTACTTGCAACATTACATACAACAGGTGCTATCCAGACAATTAACCGTATCATTGACGCATTCCCCAACGAAGAACAGAACCAGGTAAGAATGCAGCTTTCATTCTCATTAAACGGCGTTATCTCCCAGTGCCTTATGCCTATGCCTGATGACAAGGGCAGAGTTGCGGCCTTTGAAATACTTCGTAACAATGAAGCTGCTGCAAACCTTATCCGTTCAGAAAAAGTAGTACAGCTGCGTACAGTTATGCAGGCAGGTACAAAGGCAGGTATGGTAACCCTTAACGAAAGCCTTAAGCGTCTGCACCTCGAAGGTAAAGTCAGCAAGGAAACTGCCATGGAATATACAGATGACAAGGCAGAGCTTGATTCACTTATCTGATGAGACTGATTCAATAACATTAATCCCCGATCTCGTATGAGGTCGGGGATTTTTTGGCAAAAAAAGGTTGCATCAGACAAGATGCAACCTTCTCTATTATTTTGTATAAACCGGATTTGCAAGTCTGTCTGCAAAATCCTCTTCAGGCAAGGGTCTGTCAAAGTAATAACCCTGAATTATGTTACAACCCATAGTCTTGAGATTGTCAACCGTAGCCGCTTCTTCAACGCCCTCGCAGATAGTTTCCATACTGAGCTCCTTAGCCATGTGCAGTACGTTTTCAAGTACCACAAGACCTCTGTTATCGTCCTTGTTATTGGTAAGGGATTTATCCAACTTCAGCACGTCGAAATCAAGATCCTTTAAAAGTGCAAGGGATGAATAGCCTGTTCCGAAGTCGTCCATCGATACCACAACGCCATAACCCTTCAGGTCATCAATTGCCTTTTTGATAGCGTTGAAGTCATCCGTGTAGGCAGTTTCGGTAAATTCTATCTCAATCATTGACGGTTCGATATCGTAACGGTTAAGTACACGCATTATCTTTTCTGCAAGATGAGGGAAGCGAAGGTGTATCTTTGAGAAATTTACCGATACGGGAACTATTCTCTTGCCCTCATTCTTCCATTTCTTTAAAAGTCGGCAGGTATGCTCAAGAACAAACATATCAAGATGCTTTATAAAGCCTGTATGCTCTGCTATGGGGATAAATTCCATAGGAGAAATGAGCTTGCCGTTCTTCATCCAGCGGATAAGTGCTTCAGCACCTGTAAGGGTGCGGTTATCTATTCTTACCTTTGGCTGATAGTATACAACAAATTCGTTGTTGTTGAGTGCCTCAGGCATTTCAGATTCAAGGATAATAAGCTCAAGCTCTCTCTTTATAGCACTCTTGTCGTAATATACCACATCGTGCTCGCTCTTTCTTCTTGCAACATCAAGACAGCTTTCTGCACGGGCAAGGATCGTATTGATATCAGTTTCTTCATTATCAAGTCTTACTATACCTGCACGCAGTGAGATACTGTAAATCGTCTTTTCCTTACCGTAGTAAAAATCTATAGGGAGCTTAGTAAAGTCTGCAAGATGGTCGCTTAAATGTTCTTTTTTTACCATCAAGCAGAAGTTGTCACTACCCTGACGGGAGCATATTTCATCCGCTTCCATAGTAGTGTTCAGCTTCTGGGCGTATTTTATGATAATATCGGTGGTTGCCTGATAGCCAAAGAGGTTATTAAGCACGTTGCATCCCTTGACATTGGCTCTTATTACCGCATACTGATCAAGCCTGCCCTCGGCAAGTATCTTTTTATAAAACGTCTTAAAGCCCTTGGCATTAGGGATACCGCTTTCTCTGTCGATATGGGATAACATTCTCTGTGCTTCTAACGTATAGGCACAGCTATAGCTCATACAAAGGACATTTGTAATCAGCTCAAACGCCTTTCGCTCTTCCATCGTCATATCTGTAAAGGGCTTTGCAAGATAATATGTATATACAAAGGAGCTGTCCTCGTTTGCACGCTTTATCTTCTTGCTGTAAGGGGCGTTCATATCGTCGTCATTATATATTTCGCTTATCGCTTCATCTCCGATAAAGGAAATGGTGCGGACTATCTTACCGATAGAAAGATGCTTTGCAAGTTCAGAAAATTCCTGAAATTCTGAAATATTCTTGACACCGTGGCACAGTACATCCTGAGTCAGTTTTTCAAGTATCTCAACAGTCTTGTTCACAGTATCACTCCCTTTTACCCGATAATCAGCAATTTAATTAACAGTGTATGAATATATTACCACAAATTTACCCATTTTTCAAGAAAATTTTGTCTCATTTAATCGATTTGGTGATTTTTTTCACAATAAGGCTAAATCACTAAATCACGGCACGAAAAATTAGCGATTACTGACAACAAAGTAGTAATCTTTAGCGGAATGTAAAGGATTACACGCTTTCGACTTCGTCATTTTAATTAAATTACCTTATTAATTATCCTTTTTATTATAGCTTAATATTAACTTTTTTTGAGTTATTTTATAAAACGATATACATATTATGGAATTTTTTACACCTATTTCAGACACTTTTTTTCGGCTTTTATTTAAACGTCGGACAATTCATAATTATTCGGTGTTCTGTGATATATTCCGTCAAGCTGGGAGTAGATTTCTGTATAGGTCATTTTACGGAAATTTATCTTACATCTGCCACCGTAATTTGCCTCATACACCCATATACCGTCCGATTCGACAGAATATACTGTTATGTAATGGGGATAGCCGTAGGTTATATTGTCGTACGCCATATAGTCACCGGGGCGGAAAGTGGTTATCATCCAGTTTTTTATAGCCTCTTCAGTCCAGGTGTCACCGCTTCTGTCATAAATGGTTAAGGTGTTCTCTCCTGCTTTGTTTGTTTTACCGAAGAGATACTCAAACACCTCCATCGTAAAGCCTGCACACTGTATGCCGCTGTTACCTAAAACCGTACTGCGGCCGATAAGGCAGGCACATCCGCTTTCATAACCCGTTGCACAATAGCTGTGACAGGTGCAGGCTGAGGTCATATAGATATTATAATAATTACCCAATTTATAGCTATGAATGTAGTCGTTTATTTTTCTGTCGTG
>JAZSHW010000129.1:0-39841 GCA_045533495.1 Ruminiclostridium sp.
GTGCAGTCCCTCCATCATCTCATCAAGACGATTCTTTACCCTGTCCTGCTCGTCATCCTTTCTTACAATGACAAAGGGTATATCGACTGTTCCGCAATAATTACCCGTACCTGATACCGATATATTGCCGTTTCCTGCCTCAATATTATTGCTGTAGGAATTTACTATATAATCGGTTTGATTTTTCAGGGTGTAGTTGCCAAAGGTTATGGTCGGCAAGGGCGTTACTTCTGCTCCCGTATAAGTCATATTGTCACAAAGCAGCTTGCAGTTACTTATGTCAAGTGGGAGAATATTGAAGGGGATCTCTCTGACAGTCCCTGCACTGCTACCCAGCCCTGTAACTGTGATTATGGTAGTACCTGCATTTATGTTGTTTTCATAGGTGAGATAATAGTCTGCACCATAGATAAGCTCTACTCCTTTATAGGTCAGAGTAACACCGGGGCGGATATATTCGCCCGTATAGGTCTGGTCGGGGATAGCTGTTACCTGTGCCATATCAAGAACAGTCATATCGGCTATCTTTACGCTACCCTCAAGAGTCCCGCTGTAATTACCTATGCCCGTTACAGTGACACAGGCATAATTTTCTTCTTCCGTTACGGTTATAGTATAGTCATTATCCTCTGACAGTACAGTATCGCCAAGCTTCACTTCTATCTCATAGCTGTTAAAATCCTCAGAAAAAACTGCATCTATACTGCCCTTTGATATATCGGCAGGAGTTATATTGAACTGCTTTGTGATAATTCCGCCATAACTGCCTATGCCTGTTATAGTTGCAATACCTGTACCCGTATTTATGTTATTTTCATAGCTTACTTTAAAATCTTTATTTAAGATAAGCTTTTTTCCAAGACAGCTTACCGTTACCGCAGGACAAAGAGCTTCTCCCGTATAGACTGCGTCATCACAGCTTATCTCCCCTTGTGTGATGGGTACACCCATCACGCTGAAGGAAATTTTTTTACTGCCGGTAAGCTTGCCGGTACCTGTAACTGTCACAAGAACTGTACCATCGGTATTTTTACCATAGCTTACAGTATAATCCGCACCCTCTTTAAAGTATCTGCCCTCAGCTGATACTCCCACCTTGGGCATATCAGACAAGTCAAAAACATCCGATACCGTGATTTCTGTTTTCTCTATAGGTCTTGCCTTTACTGTAAAGGTCTTTTCCACACTTCCGTAAAAGCTACCCATTCCGTTTATTATAACGGTTGCTTTACCTAAAGCTTTATTGTTCTTATAGCTTACGGTAAAATCCCTGCCTACAGCAAGAACATACTCTCCGTACTTTATTTCGGGTATCGGCTTTGCACCATTAGGAGCATAGTAGACCTCGCCTATATCAGAAATAGCACAGGCTGATATTTCATTGGCAAGAGCAAAGGATTTTGTGCTGAGCAACGAAAAAACGGCAGGAAGTATCATCAGTGTACATAGCAATACTGCTATAAGCTTTATAGCATTGTACCTGATACCTCTTGCCGTCATGGTTTATTCCTTTCGCCTATTTGGGTTATTTGAACTCTATATCGTTGGGCCCGCATACTATCCTGCACACACCATATTCTGCCGATGTGGTGGTGGTAAAGCTGTTAAGATTAATTCTTACATTGGGATAGACGTGCTTTAATACCTTTACAGTTACCTCTTCCTTTGCATTGATTATACGATCTATTTCTTCTATTCTTGATCTTATTGGCTTTTTATCCATAGCCTTCTGCACCTTCATACGGATAGCAGAGGAAATGAACGCTTCCTTTTCTTCATCAAGATGCTCGCCGTTTCTCTTTTTTTCCTGTAAAAATTCTATTGATTTATTAATTTTTGATATTGTTTCATCTATTTCAGCACATTGTTTTTCAAGGGAGTCCTTTTCCATAACAAGATTTGTGATACTTCCTATCGAAACTATTGTATGAATATAGTTTTTATGACCAAGCTGAGCTACTGTAAAGTTGCCCATTACACTACATTCGCCGCCTACAAGTACGCCCGGTCTTTTTGTGCAGTCAAGACTGCCTTCTATCTTTATCTTGCAGCCTATAAGCGACGTGCTGGTAAGATCGCCCTTTGCGGCGATAGTATCATTTTCACCAAAGCCGATATTTACACTACCCATTGAGGCAAGGGTGCTGTTGAATACACCGTTCTTTACTGTTATATCGCCCTGTGCCGATAATACGGCACCTGTTACCATACCCTTTACAGTAATGGATTTTCCTGCTGTTACAGTAAAGCCCTCCTGCACACTGCCGTTTATCACAACATCACCAAGGAAATTTATATTGCCCGTTGCAACGCAAACATCCTCGTGAATAGTAAAGGTAGTTTCTACTGAAAAATTGCCGCCTTTAAAAATAAGGTTTCCGCTTTCCGATGCGAAAAGCTTTGTCTTGTCAGCAGACAATACCGTATTTGCACCCTGAGGCACAACGGGAGACTTACCCGGAACAGGCATTATCTCCTGACCAAAGACATTCATACCCTTTTCGCCTTCGGTTTCATAGGTGATCTCACAGATAATATCATTCTGCTGAACATTTACTACAAGACCTAAATCTCTGTAGTCAACGCTACCGTCCTCTAAGGTTCTCGGTACAAGCTTCTTTACCTGCTCGTACATATTTTTTACGTAGCCATCCTCACCATTTACGGCAGGAACGCCTCTGGCGACTGTAAACACCTTATCATAGAGTTTATTTGCCGCTATTTCTAAAAGCAGGTCTTCATCAATTCCGTATTTTACATGCTCGTCCTTTAAAACCTGCTTCATCATTTCAACTGTTACATCCTTGCCGCCGAACTGAGGTGCAAAAACGCACATATTGGCTTCAAGCTTGTTATCGCTCACCACTACTTTAGGAACTGCGTCACATCGTAGTGCAGGGTTTATATTTTCCCCTCTTGGTATTGCTTTGGGGGTGTTGGCATCTGCCTTGGCTGTGGCTCTTTCAAGCTCCACAAGCTCAGACATTGACATACCTGTCATTCCATGTCTGTTATTATCTTCCATAACGCACCCTCTTTTCTTTATTTAGATTGTTTTGTTACCCTTAAGGCTGGACATTACAAGCAAAGAACCATCCTCGCTGTTGAACTTTATGGTTCGTCCGTAATTAAGACCTGTATCCTCTGCTATAATCGGTACGCCTAATTTCGCAAGCTGTTTTTTTGTTGCCTCAACATTTCTGTCGCCTATGCTCATTGTATTGGTTGTAGCACCGAACATGTTGGCACCGCCTGCAATCTTGGCTGTAAGTCTTGATGGTACAGCACCGCTCTTTATAAGCTCATTATATAAAAGATCAATGCCTGTATCAGCAAACTTCATCTTGTTCTGATCTGATTGTATCGCCTTGCTGTCGGGCAACATGATATGAGCCATACCTGCAATTTTTGTCACGGTATCTATCATACAGATACCTACGCAGCTCCCAAGGGCGTATGTAACCAGCTCTGCGGGTGCCTGGCAGGTCTTCATATCGGATATTCCGACGATTATTTTATCCATTATCAGCAAACCCCCAGCTTATCCAAAAGCGTCTGAAGTGAGTCTACTGTAGGAATAAGGAGCATCTTTGAGTGAATTTCCACTCCGTCCATAAGGAACTGCTCTGCTATCATAAGCACCTTATCTCCCACCTGTGAGAATTCTACTACAGGTACATTCATAATAGCACCTAACATATCAACTGTAAGTGCGGGTACAGAAATATCAATAAGCATATTTGCAATATTGGCAATTGCATTTACATAGCTACCGCCCATAATGTTGCCTATTTCGTTAAGCACTGACATATCCGAAGGATCAAGCTCTAAAAGTGAGAAGGGGTGTTCTCCCATAAGAGTTGTACAGATAGTCTTTGCAAAAGGCTCTTCTAAAAGGAACATTATAATTCCCTCTACGTCTCCTGTAAGTCTTATAAGAATACCTACAACAGTATTTTCAGGATCTCCCATTGCCTGCATCGCCTGCTGGAAATCAAGCAGACATACCTCAGGCACTTTCATATCAACAAATCTTGATAAAAGCTGAGCTAAAGCTGTAGCAGCATTACCTGAGCCTATGTTTCCGATTTCTCTCAGTACATCAAGCTGTACTAAATTAAGGTCTTCGTATTTTTCTATAGCCATGGGTTTAAACTTCCTTTCTGAGTTATCTTAATACATTTCAATATTCCCTTAAAACTAAGGCAACACCGCAAAGCCCACATCACGTTATATTTCTGATATATGCTTTGCGGTATTGCCTTTCCCGTTTTGCAGGAAAGGCGTTTTTACCGCTATCAGCGGAGATTGTTAGAAATTCTCTCAAGCTCGTCTGCCGTCTGTACTATCTTAGCACTGAGCTGATAAGAACGCTGAGTTTCTATGATGTGTACCATATCGCCCGCAATGTCGGTATTGGAGCGTTCCAGCGCCTGCCATATCTTATCAAGCGTGGGGTCGGCAACAGCCTCTCCCGACCTCTCGGTTGCAGTAAACTTGTTGCTGCCGAGAAGTTCGAGTCCAAAGTTATTGTCGAATGCATATACACCTATCATTTCTGTTAAAGTAGCATAGTCAGGAGTTGTTGTACCTTCGAGGAAAGGAACTGTTATGTGATTTCCCTCGTAATCAAGTACAAATTCACCGTTTGCACTTACAAGCTCCCAATGATCCTCTATCTGAGTGATCTGAAAATCGCCTGCTCTTGTGTAGTTTACATCACCGTATCTGTCCTGTACTGCGAAAAAGCCTTCTTTACCGGGGATAGCAAAATCAAGCTCTCTGTCTGTGTAAACAAAAGTACCTTCACTGAACACAAGGTCAGTCTTCTGCACGTGCTCGCCGTGTCCTGTCTGCCATTCGGGTTCTGTTGCACGCTGGACAGTATAGATACAATCCGCAAAGCTGGGACGGGACGCCTTAAAACCAACTGTATTTACATTGGCTATGTTGTTTGAGTAGATGTTAAGACCCTCCTGCTGTGCAATCAGCCCTGTTCTTGCTGTGTAAAAAGCAATATTCATTCATTTTCCTCCTTTCATCAGAGTTTGATAATTTCGCTTGCCGCTCTGCCATTCAGCGTATCCATATACTTTAAGATAGAGCTTGCCGCCTCATAAAGACGCTGAACCTCCATTGCGTGAGTGATTTCCTTATTGGCGTCTACGTTGGATTTTTCAAAAGCACCCTGAATGACATCGAACTTTTCACCTTCGGGTATTGTCATATCTCCATCGTAAGCGTAAAGGTTGTCGCCCACCTTTTCCACATCTGCATCGGCAGGGATGTAGGAAAGCATAAGTCTGTCTATGATCTCGCCCTCAGTGTTTAAGATATAGCCCTCGTTATCAACGATAAAGTCATCGTTACCGATGTATATCTCACCGTTTTCACTAAGCACTCTACCACTGTCACTAAGGCACAGATAACCTTCGCCGTCAAGCTCAAACTGACCCTTTCTGGTCTGCAAAACCCTGCCTGTAGGAGACTGTATATTGAAATATACATTTCCGTGTATTGCAATGTCGAAGGGACTTTCGGTGAATTCAAGAGAACCCTGTTCCAGGTTGGTGACACTTACATCCACATAGGTCTGTACAAAGGAGCCTGAGGTCTTGCGTCTGTTTTCGACAAGTATCAGCTCTTCCTGAAAGGTGTTGGTTATTACTTCATCCTTCTTATAGCCTGCGGTATTGATGTTTGAAACATTGTTCGCAATGGCATCGAGGGAACGCTGATGGTTTATCATTGCCTGAGCAAGATTATAAAACGCTCTCTGCAAAGCTTTTCACTTCCTTTCTGTATTATTTTTATGTGAAGTCCTTACGGACTGTCAGCCGTTTATGTAATTTTCCAGCTTTGCCTTTAAACAAAGCATAGCCTTTGAATGTATCTGGCACACTCTTGACTGGGTGATACCAAGCACCTTCGCTATATCCGTATATTTAAGCTTTTCGTAATAATACATCGTTACTACCTGTTTTTCCTTTTCGGAAAGGCTTGCAATAGCGTCAAGTATCACCTGCTTCTTTTCCTTTTCGTACATACGGGCATCTGCTGTGTCGCCGTGTCCCGACATACTCTTATCAAGGTTATCCTCATATAAAAGCTCCTCAAAGGAAAGTGTTATCATACCCGCTGTGTTTGCCATAAGTCTTGTCAGCTGTTCTACAGTAAAGCCCATAGCCTCGGCAAGCTCGTCGTTTGTCGGTGCTCTTCCAAGCTCTGAATTAAGCTTTGCGAAGGTTTCATCAAGCTGCTTTGACAGCTTTCTTATCTGTCTCGGCACTCGGTCAAGCTTTCTCATATAGTCAATTATAGCACCCTTTATCTTGATAGAAGCATAGGTCTCAAACTTTACACCCTTGCTTGCATCAAAACCATCTATTGCAGCCATTAAGGCAAGAACGCCTTCGTTTACCACATCGTCAGTTTCTACATATCCGATATAGATATTACGCATAGTATTAGCCACTATCTTTACAAGATCAAGATTTATGAGTACTATTTCATTGCGGACGTTTACATCGCCTGAGAGCTTGTATTTTTCAAGCAGCTCAGGAACACGTTCCTTACTCTGTGACGATACAGCCATAAAGCATTCTCCTTTCTGCAAAAGTAGAGGCGTTTACATTGTGATATTTCCTATCGCCTGAATCTGCGTGGTGTTGTCTATCTCGCTGTAGGAGAGAACTGTAACACCGGGAATAAACTGATCTATCAGCTTTTTGAAGTATATTCTTACAATGGGAGAGGTCAGTACAATAATGCTTGGGATAACATCCTTCACCTTGTCTATCTCTTCTCCCGTGATATTTACGATACGCTGGATAAGCTCGGGATCCATAGCAAGATAACTACCCTGATCCGACTTCTTTACGCTGCCCACTATAGTATCCTCTACCTTGGGATCAATAGTAATGACACGAAGTGAATTAGCCTCAGCAAAGCGTCTTGTAATGGTACGCTTAAGTGCCTGTCTTACATACTCGGTAACAATGTCGATATCCTTGAGTGCACCTGCGTGGTCGCCGAGAGTTTCTAAGATGGTTTCCATATCTCTTATCGGTACGCCTTCCTTTAAGAGCAGGCAAAGCACCTTTTCGAGATAGCCGAGGGAAATAACATTCGGTATAAGGTCGTCTACGAGGGTCGGATTTGCCGCCTTTATATTGTCCACCATCGTCTTTACGTCCTGACGGGATAAAAGCTCGCTGCAATGCTGCTTTATAACCTCTGAAAGATGGGTTATCATTACTGAAACGGGGTCGATAAGGGTATAACCTGCCACGTCCGCCATTACCTTCTTATCTGCACTTATCCACTTTGCAGGAATACCGAAGGCAGGCTCTACAGTATCAATGCCGTCAATGGGATTTATAACATCACCGTTATCAAGGGCTAAATAGTGGTCGGAAAGTATATCGCCTCTTGCAACTTCTTCACCCTTTATCTTTATTACATACTGGTTGGGGTTTATTTCAGGATTGTCGGTCATTCGCACTGAGGGAATAACCATACCCATATCAACAGCAAACTGTTTTCGGAACATTACCACTCGGTCGATAAAATGACCTCCGCTCTTTTCATCTACAAGATGCAGCAGACTGTAGCCGAATTCCATTTCAAGCTGTTCCACATTAAGTAGCTTAAATACGTTGTCGATATCACGATAGAAGTCGTTGTCCGAGGTGGGAGTTTCCTGCATCTTTGCAATGTTCTCCCTTTCCTTCTGTGCCGCTTCTGCCGCAAGTTGCTTTTTCTTTGTACCTGAAAGTCTCCAGCCCGCAAAAATCAATGCCGCACCGACACCGATAAGAATAGGAACAGGAAATCCCGGGATAACGCTGAGTGCCGCAATAACAATACCTGCTATCAATAAAACCCTGGGCTGTCCTGTAAACTGTCTTGCAACATCGGCGTTAAAGCTGTCTGTACTTGCGGCTCTTGTTACTACCATACCTGTTGCAACAGAAATCATAAGTGCAGGAATCTGTGAGCAAAGACCGTCACCTACGGTAGCAAGAGAATAGCTGGAAAGCACTGTGTCAAAGTCCTGTCCTGCCATCATGCCCAGTGCCGCACCTCCTATAAGGTTTATAAGAGCTACAATGATTGAAATGATAGCGTCACCCTTAACGAACTTTGTAGCACCGTCCATAGCTCCGAAGAAGTCGCTCTCACGCTGAACCTTTGCTCTGCGTATCTTTGCCTCTTCATCGGTTATAGCACCTGCATTGAGGTCGGCGTCAATGGCCATCTGTTTACCCGGCATAGCGTCGAGGGTAAAACGTGCAGCAACCTCTGATACTCGCTCAGAACCCTTAGTGATAACAAGGAAGTTTACGATAACGATAATTATAAAGATGATAAATCCGACAATGGCGTCACCGCCCATTACGAAGTTACCGAAGGTAGCAACTACCTCGCCGGCAAAACCGTTTGAGAGGATACCTCTTGTAGTGGATACATTGAGCGACAGTCGGAATACTGTTGTCAAAAGCAGTATCGTCGGAAAAATGGAGAACTCAAGAGCCTCCTTTATGTACATTGTCATAAGTAAAATGACAAGGGATAGTCCTATATTTACTATCAGCAGAAAGTCAAGCAATGCAGTAGGTAATGGTATGATGATTGCGAGTACGATAAAGATTACGAATACCGCAAACACATTGGTCATCATCTTTTTAACCATACCATATACTCTCCTTTCCTGATTTTTTATACCTCAAGCTTTCTGTTCTGTGCCTCATATACCATAGCAAGCACCTCGGCTACTGCCGTATAGAATTCTCTCGGTATCTCCTGTCCCACATCGACTGCGTCATAAAGGCCACGGGCAAGGGGCGGATTTTCTGTTATATACACATTATTTTCTTCTGCCACTTTTACTATTTTAAGTGCCAGAGCGTCTGCACCCTTTGCTACTACTACGGGAGCTTTGAACGCTACTTTCTGATTATATCTTAAAGCTACGGCAAAGTGGGTAGGGTTTCTTACTACCACATCGGCTGTAGGAACCTCTGCCATCATTCTCTGCTGTGCCATCTCCTGCTGTTTTCTCTTTATCTTGCCTTTTATCTGGGGGTCACCTTCCATCTGCTTATATTCTTCCTTGACCTCTTGCTTTGACATCTTCATTTTCTTTTCAAAGCTCCACCACTGGAAGACATAGTCCGCAGCACCCACAAACACAAGCATTACCATTATTGTTGTAAGCAGACTCATAACCGTATCGCTTATAAATGCCACTATCTTTATGA
The DNA here is from genome assembly GCA_045533495.1 of Ruminiclostridium sp. Classification (GTDB taxonomy): domain Bacteria; phylum Bacillota; class Clostridia; order Oscillospirales; family Ruminococcaceae; genus Ruminiclostridium_E. The sequence goes on from JAZSHW010000129.1 coordinate 9,264, forward strand.
CATCTGTATCTATGAGCTTTGCAAAATCATTAAGCTTATCTGCAACTTGAAGATAAAGCACGATTATAACAACGGTTATTTCTATAAGACCTTTTAAAATTCCCACCGCTGCCTGAAGTGAGAACAGTCTTTTTATTCCTGAAAAGGGATTTAAACGGCTGAATTTCGGCTTCATCGCCTCTCCGCTGAACAGTCCCCTTGTCTGAACAATTACAGGAAGTATGCCAAGTGCCATACCCGCAAGGAGTATCGGCCCTAAGGTGCATATAACTATTATAAACACCTTCCACATAATGTTCATAACAAACTCTGCTGAGCTGCCTGTATTCGCAAGTCCCTCCATACATTGCTGCATATAATCCAGCAGCATACTGAACATAGTGCTTCCGAACACTGATAAAAATACAAATATACCGACGATAAATACTGCATTGCTGACTTCTTTACTCTGCAGTACCTCGCCCTTTTTTCTGGAATCCCTTCGTTTTTTCGGGGTGGCTTTTTCGGTTTTTTCTTCGCCTGCCAATTAAACCAACTCCTATCCTCCGACAATTCCAAGTAATCCGTAAAGGTTCTGCCACATTATTCCCATAAGCCGCTCGATAAAGTCGGACATCGGCTGTGCGATTATCAACAGTATCAGAAGTGCTATGAGAACCTTAAGCTGAATGTTTACCGCAAACACATGGATTGACGGTACAGCCTTCATTAAAACGCCAAGACAGACTTCTGTAATCATTTCTACGGCAAGTATGGGTGCGGCAAATTTCACCGCTAAGGTCATTACCGTTCCGAAGTAGTTGACCATCGCCCACGCCACATCCGCCGTAAAACCAGAAAAGCCTATCGGCAAGGTCTCATAAGATATGTGAAAAAGCTTTACATAAGATAAATGTCCGCCTGTAACAAAGAAGTACAGAATGAACATATAGTAATAAACATTCGCAAAAAGCGGCATTGTAACACCGGTCGCAGGGTCCATAGCCTTAGCCATACCAAGACCTGACTGGGTATCTATAATTTCACCTGCATAGATGGTAACCGTCAGTACAAGGTTTACCATAAAGCCTAAGATAAGACCAAGACCAAGCTCCTTGAACACATCAAACACGAGCATAAATGTTCCTGTAGGATTGTAGCTTATGCTGCCCATCGTGCTGGCAAAGAATACCGCCATTACAAGAGTCGTTCCCGCCTTCAGCCTCATAGGGAAATTGTTTCGGCTGAATATAGGGTTAAAGGTAAATATTCCCGACACTCTGCAAAGAATGAGAATAAAGCCGAGAAAATTATTGATTATCATTTCCCATACATCAGCTAATGTCATCAACTTGCACCAACCGACGCCATGAGATCAAATATGTAGGTCATAAATTCTATACAGCTGTTTATCATCCAGGGGCCTAATATAAGCAGGGCAAGAGCAACAATTACCGCCTTCGGTGCAAAGGAGAGAGTCTGCTCGTGCACCTGTGTTGCCGCCTGTAAAATAGCGATAATAAGACCTACAACCACCGCTATAATTAAAATAGGGAGTCCGAGTTTCAGCGCAAGAACAAGTGCGGCGGTAAAAACCTCCATTACAATATCCTGTGTCAAACCAAGCCCTCCCTTACGGATTATTTGCAAAATTTTAATTCAAGCGTAGCTACAAATTATAAGATGATACCAGTGTACCCACCATAAGCTGCCAGCCGTCAACAAGGACGAAAAGCATAATTTTAAAGGGGAGTGATATCATCGCAGGCGGGAGCATCATCATACCCATAGCCATCAGCGTAGATGACACAACAAGGTCAATTACAAGGAAGGGAATGAATATTAAAAATCCCATCTGAAATGCTCTTTTAAGCTCACTTAAAATAAATGCGGGTATAACCACCTCAAAGCCAAGCTCGTCCTTGTAGTTTTCAATGGTTATCTCTCCGTCACCGTATTCCTTGCCCGATAGCTCAAGGAAAAACCGCATATCGTCATTGGTGGTCTGCTTGAGCATAAAATCCTTAAGCGGCTCACCCGCCTTTACGATAGCTTCCTCAGTAGTTATCTCACCATTTGCATAGGGCTGATATGCTACCTCGTTTATCTCAGCGAATACGGGAAACATAATGAATATAGTAAGAAACAGTGCCAGTCCCGTCAGCACCATATTAGGAGGTGTGGACTGGGTCTGCATAGCCGTTCTTAAAAAGCTGAAGCAGATTATTATTCTGCCGAAGGATGTCATCATAACAAGCAATGACGGTGCAAGTGACAGGATAGTCACCAGCAGGATGACCTCGAGTGATTGCGAACCGTCAATGCCGATAAGATCCTTTATAACCGAAGAATCTTCGATTACTGATTCGGTGCCTGAGGTCACTCCGTCAGGGTTTTCCGCCGCAAATGCTGTTAACGAACAGGCAGAAATGACAAGAATTATTGACACCGCTAAAGACACGATAAAGCGGACGAAAATCCGCTTGTTGTCTGATATTGTCTTTTTTACTGCAGATATGTAGGCTACAGAAAGCTTACCCATCAGATTTCTACCTTTCAGTGCTTTATCTCTTCTTCAGCATCAGCGGTCTTATTTTCCCCGCCCTGCTTCGCAGAGTCCTTCTTTATTCCTGCATTTTTTGCAAGGGCATCGGTAAAGGCGGCGAAAAATCCGCCCTTTCCATCTTTGCCCGCATCAGCAGGATAAAGCTGTTCAAGATATTCTTCTTCAGTTATATCAAGATCAGCTATCTTTTCAATCCTTGCGGAAGTTACTCCAAGCACCATACATTTTCCTGCAACGCTTACTACTATAACGGATTTTTCACCGCCAAGTACAGCTCTGTCAAGAATCTTAAGCCTTTTTCCGCCGCTTGTGAGTACTCCCTTATTTAACTTTCTGAGTGCCCAGAATAACACGAATATAAGTCCGAGTACTCCTATAAGGGCACAGATAAGTCCGAAATATTCCATTAGTCAAGAATCTTCTTAACTGTCTGTAAGATTCTGTCTGCCTTGAAGGGCTTTACAATAAAGTCAAGAGCACCAAGCTTGATAGCTTCTACTACCATTGCTTCCTGACCCATAGCACTACACATAACAACCTTTGCACCGTTGTCCATAGCCTTGATGTCACGGAGTGCTTCGATACCTGTCTTGTTGGGCATTGTAATATCCATAATTACTAAGTCAGGCTTTTCTGCAAAGTAGGTGTTGCAGGCAATCTCACCGTCAGCAGCCTCTAAAATGTTTGTGTAGCCGTTCTTTGTGAGTGTGTCACGAATGAGCATACGCATGAATGCAGCGTCGTCTACCAGTAAAATCTTCTTGTCCATAATGTTTAGTTCCTTTCGTTTTTTGCCGTGTTAGGCAGTTTTGGAAGAAATATATATTGTTTTCTGACCCGCTCTTTAAAAGAGCGGCAGTATATTTCCGTTATAAATGAGCTTTATTACTTACCCTGCTCCTTAGTAAGAGCATCCATAAATTTTGACTTGACTATTTCGGTAATTCTTACCGCAAAGTTATCGTCAATTACGACTACGTCACCTCTTGCAATCAGGTTGCCGTTTACTATTACGTCTACAGGTGCACCTGCCTGACGTTCAAGCTCGATTATAGTACCCTGTGCAAAGTCTAAGATGTCCTTTATCTTCCTTGTGGTTGAACCGATCTCAACAGATATCTGAAGAGGTACGTTCATCAGAAGCTTTAAGTTATCCTTCTGCTCTGAGCCAAGTGCCACATCCATACTTTCGAACTGAGCAAGCTGTGCGTTCTGGTAATTCACCTGAGGCTGTGCGGGCATCGCCTGCATAGTAGGCTGAGCATACATCATAGGATTAGGATAAGGCGGATAGCCGTAAGGCATCTGCTGTTGCATCATATCAGGTGTCGGCATCTGAGGCATCTGGGGCATCTGCGGCATTTGCGGCATCTGAGCCATCTGCTGTTGCATCATATCAGGTGCAGGCATCTGAGGCATCTGCTGCGTCATATCAGGTGCAGGCATCTGCTGTGTCATATCAGGTGCAGGCGTCTCAGGAACAGGTGCAGGTGCGGGAGCAGGTGCCGGTTCAGGCTCGGGTTCTTCAAGCATACCGCTCATTGCAAGGAGCTTATTCGCAAGCTCAGCCGCAAGATCCACGTCAAGTACTGAAATAAATTCTGATTTTATTACACCGTCAATGGTAAGGTCAAAGTTTACTGCCGCTACCACGGTGTCATCATCAAGATCCTGTAGGTCGCCTATCTTTACGTCTGAAAGTATGTAGGGTGTAGGAGTTGATATGTCAATGTGAGTTCCTAAAAAGTCGGAAAGAGCTGTTGCTGACGCACCCATCATCTGATTCATAACCTCAGATACGGCACTTATATTCAGCTCATCAAATTCAAAGTCGGGTGAAATTACAGGGGGCATACCCATGAGCTGATTTAAGATCAGCTGTACGTCATCCTGTTTTAAGATCATCAGGTTTGAACCTGAAAGACCCTTTACATATACAATTTTTACTGCGATCGCAGGTTCAAGTCGGTCATAGTTCAGGTCGCCTACTCTTACTATGCTTACCTTCGGGGTGGTGATCCACACCTTGCAGTTAAGCAGTTCGGATACGGCGGTAGCCGAGCTACCCATACTTATATTCATAACCTCGCCGACGGCATCAAGTTGCATATCCGTCAAGATGTTATTTTCGGACATCATTATTACCTCAATTCTTCAGAATGTTATCAATCTTAAAAGCTTTTTTGTTATTGAATGTACCGAGCTTACCATCAAACCAATAGGTTTCGCCTATCTTCATAGTAGCGTTTGCGGTAATGGGTTTATCGAGCGGGATTATGTCACCCACCTGAAGTCCGAGCACGTCCTTAAGCTCAAGATTGGTATCAGCAAGCACGGCAGTTACTGTAAGCTCGGTTTCGCCGAGTGTCTTAAGAATAGTTTCCTTGCGTTCAGCTTCCTTTGTAGCCACTGAAACACGTCTGCCTGATGAAAACTTTGCTGAGAACTTTTTCATTATCTGGTCCATCGTAAGTGCCGACATACAGAAGGATACGACCGATTTGGATTCGTTGATCGTAACCTCCATGGCAACGATGATCATTGTTTCATCTGCGTCCGACGCAGAGATCACACGGGAGTTGGTTTCTATATTAAGAAGTCTCGGATTCGTATCCACATAACCATCCCAGGCATCCTGCAAATGTGATGTAAATCGTTTTATTATACCACGCATTACATTGATCTCAATTTCTGTGAAATCTCTGTCTGCGTCCTGATAGCTGCCTCTGCCTCCGAGCATTCGGTCAATCATTGTAAAGGTGAGTGAGTTTGAAAGCTGTAATACTGCACTGCTTTCTTCTATATCCTCATCCTTTATGCCGATATCTATAATACCCATTATAGTGTAATCCGGCAGGGCGTTGCTGAATTCAAAATATTTCTGTTCTTCTATACTTGCAAGACTTACCTTGCAGTAAAGTCTTAAGAGTCCCGTTATATACGAGGAAAGATGTCTGGCGTAGCTCTCAAAGATTCTTTCGAGTATCTTGATCTGTTCCTTGGTGAACTTTTTCGGTGTACGGAAGTCATATTCCTTGACTTCGTCCTTGTCATCCTTGGTATCAAGCTCTATCTTCTCGCCCGACAGGACGCTGTTTAGCATAGCGTCTATCTGTTCTTGTGTGAGGGTTTCAGCCAAAAATTCATCCCTCCCTTTCTGATATTGCTTTTTATATCCGACAGATTTTGTCCGTCTGTTTTTTAGCCTGTACTTTCAGGTGCTGATGTCAGTATATCGGTGGGAATACCGGTAGTAGGCTTCTGGAATATAGGGCCTGCATTACCGCTGTCATTACCATCTCCTGTATTGTTGCCTTCGTACTTGCTTTCGAGGTTGCCGATGATCTGATCTACAACGCTGTTATCAACGTCAGGCTTATTCTTGTCATTTTCATCGTAAGGATCGGAAGGTGCACCGTCAAGTCTGTATTCGTATTTCAGAATATCATCAATTACCGCCTGAGATGTCATATCCAAGTCGTCACGGACTATCATCATCTCAACACGTCTGTTCTGTGCTCTGCCTTCATCAGTATCATTATCAGCAATGGGAGAATAGCACGCCTTACCTTCTACGGTAAACTTGTGGCTTTCAACCATCTTGTTGTAGTCTGCGTACTTTACTACGCTTGAAGCTCTTGCCGCCGACAGATCCCAGTCGTTTACCTCAGATACTGCCATTGCGGTATGTCCTGATACCGAGCAGGATTTTATATATTCCTTTACCGCTCTGATGCCGGGCATTATCTTATTCATCGCCTGCTTGCCTTCTTCCTTTAAAACGGCACTGTTGCCGTCAAAAAGAATAGTATTGTCAAAACGGATGAATATTCTTGTAGGAGTCTGCTGTATAGTGATATACTGACCCAGGTCACTTTCCTCAACTGTTGTACTGAGATAGCTGTAAAGCTGATTGAAGTTCTGAGGCAGTCCCTCTATTTCTTCGCTGTTATTGCCGCTTGATTCGGGATTCGGGGGGGCTTGTGCATTGCCGTTTGATTCGGTAGCATTGTTATTGGGCTGCTCATCCATTACAAAGGGGTTTATGTAAGTACCGCTCGATGTAAAGGCCTGATATATGTACTGCCACTTGGTTTCATCCACCGATGAAGCTGAATAAAGCAATACGAAGAAGCAAAGAAGCAGCGTTACCATGTCCGCATAGGTATCAAGCCAGTTACCCTTGTCGGGTTCCTTGGCTTCTCTTCTTTTAGCCATATTAACGCCTGCCTTTCTGTAGGTATTTTCTGTCTGTCACGGCGGGTACCGCTGTAACTAATTAATTATAGCACATTTTGAGTATTTTTTCAACCGTTAATCCTTTTTGGGGGCTGATTTTTTCTTGGTGTTCTGAGGGAGCATAAATTCCAGTTTTTCCTGGATAAGTCTGGGGTTTGAACCTGCCGCAATAGCAAGCACGCCCTCTTCGATTATCTGCATACATAAAAGCTCATCATCGTGAGTGTTCTTAAGTGCACTTGCAATAGGAGCAAAGATTACGTTTGAGAACAGTGAGCCGTAGAAGGTTGTGATAAGAGCAACCGCCATACCGCCTGAAAGGTCGCTTGAGTCAGTACCCATACCACGGAGCATATTTACAAGACCTACGAGCGTACCGAGCATACCGAAAGCAGGGAATACAGAGACACCCTTTTCATAAAAGGCTCTGCCCGCTTCGTGACGGGTGCACATAAAGTCGATGGCGTCATCAAGCATCTGTCTTACCTTATCGGGATCGTTAGCGTCAACGATAAGCATTAAGCTTTCCTTCATAAAGGGGTCGCTACACTTATTTGCACTGTCTTCAAGAGCGATAAGACCCTTGCTACGTGCGATCTTCGCAAATTCAACGATCTGCTCTATGTAAGCTTCCGGCTTGAACTTCCTGGGGAATAACGCAATTTTAAGCGTCTTGGGGAGTCCTGCCAGGTATGAAAGCGGGAAGGAGCCGACAAGACAGCCTATCGTACCACCGATTGTAATAGCCAGTGACGGAATGTCGATAAACCAGCCGATCTGACCACCCTGGAATATACCGTAAATAACCAGACCGAATGATATTACCCATCCGATGATAATTGTAATATTCAAAATAAAGTCCTCCTGACGCAAGGAGCATCCTTGCTGTTTTTGTGTATCTTAACAGCTGAAACTGTTACTTTCTGTATTAATCCCTGTCAAGCCTTGTACGCTTTAACGAACGCTTATACTCCTTTATAAGCGTTAATATTTCATCCATTGTTTCCTCTACGATATAGGAGTGACCGTTTTCCATAAGGATAACTGTGTCGGGATTTTCAGTCACAAGCTCTATCATATCGCAGTTTATCATTATCTTTTCACCGCTTAGTTTGTTAAGATAAATCATATTTCCCTCAATTCCTTTCATTTTTGAATATCTTTATTAAAGGGGGTTTTACCCCCGACTTTCATCGGGGGGAATCCCTTAAATCAATTATCTCTTGAGGTTTACTATTTCTTCAAGCATTGTATCTGATGTTGTGATAATTCTTGAGTTAGCCTGGAAACCTCTTTGTGTGATGATCATATCAGAGAATTCCTGGGATAAGTCAACGTTGGACATTTCAAGAGCACCGGATACGATGGATGCAGAACCGTTTTCGCCCGCAATGTTGAGGTGGGGTACACCTGAGGAAAGAGTTTCTCTCCAGTAGGAGCTGCCGACCTGCTCAAGACCGTTGGGGTTTTCAAAGGTTACGATGTCAATTCTACCCAGCATAATGATGCCGTGTACAGCGTGTACACCGTAAACTGTACCATCTTCGTTGATATATACGCTGTCAAGATCCTTTACAGTCTGTTCAGCCTGTACACGACCGTCTGTCAGCTTGATGTTGCCTAAAAGCTCTACCATATCAGAGTAGAAGTTGTTAGAACCGCCTGTAAGACCAACCTTGCCGTTTACTTCGAGGAAGTCACCGGGTAATGCAGATGCAACGTCATCCCAGTCGTCACTTTCAACTGTGAGCTGATACTTTTCGTTGTCGCCTGCCGCCTTGTTAATAGCTGCCTGGATGTCTGCAAGAGTTGCACCGTCACATACGCTGATTGTAAGGCCGTTGTCATTCCACTTTGCAGTAACTTCGTCTGCGTTCTTTGCATATCTTAATGTGATTGTGTAGTTGTTTGCATAATCACCGGGGAGTGTTGTTGTAAATGTAAGGTTAGCTTCGTCTGTTCCGTTGGAAACTGTCATTGTGTTGCTTGCAACTGTTGCAGGAACTTCGTCTGCAGGGGGAATAGTTTCAAGTTCGAAGGACAGAGGAAGTACGCCGGGGATATCAACACCGCCGTTTTCACAAGCTCTTGTGATAGCGTCTTCTACTTCTTCTGCTGTTGTATATTCATTGTTCTTGTTAAGCTGAACGATAAGCTTTGAACCGCTTAAGTATGCATAATCGCTGTCGCCTACGATAAAACCTACGGACATATTTCCGTCAGGTGTAGCTGTTGCAGCTGAAACTGACAGAGGATATGTGCTACCGTTATAGTTGATATCCTTTGAGTAGCTTGCTTCGTTGTCAAGTACTTCGGGAACTATGAATGTGATTCTGTTGGAGGAAGCTTCCACGCCTGTTGCGTCACCGCTTACACCAAGAACCATATTACCGTTGGAGTCAACAAGGTTACCTGCACTGTCAACATTGAAAACGCCTGCTCTTGTGTAGAAGATGCTACCTGCTTCATCCATAACCTGGAAGAAACCGTCGCCTGAAAGTGCACAGTCATATACGCTGTCGGAATATGTAAAGCCTGACTGGCCCATAATCTGTCCGATAGCACCGAGCTTAGCACCATAACCTACCTGAGAGGGGTTTACACCACCCTGTACTGCAGAACCTGCAGAACCGTTCTTCTTTGTCTGATAGTATACTTCCTGGAAGGTTGTAACACTTGTCTTGAAGCCTGTTGTATTAACATTAGCGATGTTGTTACCTATAACGTCCATTTTTTGCTGATGGGTCTTTAAACCTGACACGCCTGAAAATAATGATCTTACCATAATAAATTCCTTTCTCAAATACAAATGAATTGATTGTTTTTTATTCCATGTGTATTTTCACGTGTCAACCGATCTTTCCGCTTATCAGTCGGTCAAAGCGGATAATACTTCCTTTCGGTCCGGTATTACATAATTACGGTTGAATCTATATTCGTGAAAATGTTTCCTTTTAAGTCCTCCTGGGACATTGTTGTGATTACAGTGTTATTTTTTACACTCACCACAAAAGCAGTGGAATCAACAAGTACAAGGGTTTCATTGCTGCCCTTTTCTGCAGCTATCTCAATTCCCTTATTAAGTCTTTCCAGCATATCCGAATCGAGTATCTCGATGTTTCTGCTTTCAATACGCTTCACTGCGTGCTTTGAAAAGCCAACTGCGGAGTTTCTTGCCTCAAGCTCAGTCTTAAGAGCCTCAGCGAAGGACTGACCGCCTTCTACGGAACTGTTCGCATTCCCTGCTTTAACGGTAGAGCCGACACTGCCTGTCGTAATCTGCAGATTACGTAGCTTCAGTTCATTTATCAGCATATTATTTACCGCTTTCCGTGTGACTTAATTTCCTTCGATTATATCCATTATCTGCTGTAACTGTTCATCATCGCTGCTGTCTGTTACTGTATCCTCTACCTTGAGGTCAGGGTCTGCAACGTAAAGAATTTCAGATACTGAATAGATATAGCCGTTTATAACAATCTTTGCATCGCCGTCATCTGCTATTTCTGCAGAATCAACTATGCCGTGGTCGTAGTAGTACTTTCCGTCATCACCAAGCACCTTGACTGTAACTTCCTTACCGATAAAGGAGGATGCTGTCTTGATGTCTGTAAGCTCCTTTTCAGGTTCAGGCTCGCTTACGCCTCTGATTCCTGATACTTCGTACATTTCACCGTCAACGATAACCTTTACATCGCTTCCGCTGATGTTTACGCCTGTGCATAAGCCCTGTTTAAGCGTTCCGTCTTCGTTCTGTGAATTTACCGTTACCATCTTGCCTACAAGGTTTGACGCGTAATTCGACATACTGTACTTAAGATTGTCCTGCTGTGACTGCAGTGCCGTAAACTGTGCCATCTGTGATACGAACTCGGTGTTTGACATAGGCTCTAACGGGTCCTGATTGCTCATTTCCGCCATTAAAAGACTGAAGAAGGTTTCGGTATTTATCATATCGTTGCCTTTTGTCTTGTCAAACAGGTGTGCGTATTTTTCGTGGTTGTTCTGCACTGTCTGCATGCTTGAAATTTCAGCCATTACTTTCTCCTTTCATAATTTTACGGGAAATCACATTCCCATCATTTCGCTGATCAGCCGCTCGAACTCGTCCTCATCCTCCGAAGATTCACTCTGCTGCTTTTCAGCATAGGGGTTCTTACTGCTGTCGTCAAAGCTTTCATTGAATAGCTGATCATTATCAGTTTCAACTCTGTAGCTTTCAATTTCGACATTGCTCTGTCTTAAATTTTCTGCAAGCTCATTTGCTCTTGTTTCAAAAAGCTGCTTTGCTGCGTCGGTTTCGGTTAAGATTTCAACTGAAAGCTTTCCGCTCTCGCTTACCATCTTTACTGTGATCTTACCTAAGCTTTCGGGATTAAGCACTACTGTAAAGGTCTGCTTGCCTGTAGCCGAAGAGGTTCTTTCGCTGATAAGCTGATATACCTCGTTTACCGTCAGTCTTACAGGAGCTTCGCTTTCTCTGTCCATGCTTTCGGTTCTTTCAAACTGTACATCGTTCTTCATAACGCCGCCGTCTGTAAGATCCTGCTTTACAGTTACCTTCTGCTTTGTTTCAAGGTCGCTGTCAGACTTTGTCCCGCTTATACTCTTTGCAAGCTGTAAGGCTTCCTCACTCTTTTCCGAGATCTTCTTGCCTGCCTGTGCAAAGGGGCGTTCAAATTCCACCATCTCTTCAGCAGATTCATCAGCTGTCACTGAATTCTTTTCAGTATCTGTAAAATTCTTCTCAGTCACTGTTATTTCTTCTGCCATAGGCTTTTGTGTAATCTGTTCGCTTTCTGTTGTCACGATCTCTTCAGAGGACTCTGTCATCTGAGGCTTTTCTGTTGCCACCTCGTATGTCTTTGCCGATTCTGTTTTTCCCGTAACCTCTGCCACATCATTTTCAGCAGTCTTTATAACGCTCTTACTATCATCTGTCGGCAAATTGACGTCCTGTGCTATTGGTAAATTGACGTCCTGTGCTATTTTGGTATCTGCCGTGATTTCAGTTTCCTGTGCCGTTTCAATCTGCGACTTTGTTTCTGTAACCTCTGCTTCTCCGATAACCTGTTTGTCAGCCGCTTTGGTTACTGCGACTTCCTTTTCGGTCGCCGTCTTCTCCTCAGTCACTGCCATAGCCACGTTTGTCGTCTCAACCTCAGATACTGTCATAGCTTCGGGCTGTGCGGCAGTTTCGGTTTCTGTCACAACTTCAATTTCTGTCATAACGTCAGGAAGCATCGTTGTTGTCGCTGCCATAGCCTTTGCCGTTGTTATTTCAAATCCCTCTGCAACTTCTTCACCTTCAGTTTCCTGAATCTGCTCCGATACACCTTCAATCGCTGTCATAAGCTCATCTTCAGCTGATAACTGCATATCTGAAACCATACCCTCGAGTGCCTGAAGCTTATCGGTATTGAAACACATAAGCTCTGATAACTCTGCGTTTGAACCGCTTAAAAGCATTGCAATAAGCTCGCTTTGTGCATAGCCGGCATTTTTCATCATCAGTTCCTTGTGTAAAAGATTCATCTGCTGAGGAAGAGCTGATGTCTGTACACTGTCTTCTGCCATTGTCATCTGTGTGTCCACCTCTGACTGCATTACAGTTGTTTCAGCCGCTACAGTTTCCTTTGCGTTCATCATATTACCTAAAGTACCGCTAAAATCATTTGCCGTGCCGTTTGCGATGTCGGTTGCGGCAGCAGTGCCTGTATAACCCGTATTAGGAGTTACCGCAGGCATTGCTGCGTTTATTGTCATACTCTCTACACCTCCTTTCAAGGATAAATTATATTAAATCGCCGTTAAGCGTATTTAAACCAAACTCTTAAAAAAGGGCGCAATTATAGCATATAGTACCCCCTTTTATACATTTTACCATAAATCAGACAAAAAGTCAAATATTTTAGGCTAATTTTCACGAAAAGTTCCATTGGATACAAATTCTTCAATAAATAACTCGGATTCCTTCTGTTCCTCATACTTATATTGTTCAATCTGTTTCTCCTCAAGCTTTTCGATTTTGGAGACCTCTTTGGTGGCATCAACCACCTTCTGAAGCTGTATCTGAATCTCTTCATCCTTTGCCGCCATCTCCGCTTTTATGCGGTACATATCCTGTTGTAAGGATGCTATATAACGCTTATGCAGGGAAACTCTCATTACATTTGTCCCCGATGTCATAAGCTCTTCAAGCTTTTCAATTGCCTGCTCATATTCAAGCTCTTTCGCTTCAAGAGCCTTCTGCATATCCGCATACTCGGCTCTCAGTCTGCCAAGAGTATTCTTTTCGCTGTCTAAAATCTGTTCATTGTATTTTTTCAGCGACTCTAAGGTAAATTTGAATTTTTTCATAGGCTATTATGATACCGCTTCTTTGAGCATTCTTATGGTATCCTCCATATCAAAGGATTCGGTTCGTCCCTGAGTTAAAAATCCATTTATCTTGTCTATCTTCTTTATCGCTTCGTCGAGTGCAGGATTTGTTCCCTTTTTATACGCACCGATGGCGATAAGGTCAGCGTTATTCGTGTACATTGACAGCAGGTTTCTGAGCTTGCCTGCCGCCGCCTGATGCTCCTTATCGGCAATTATCGACATAAGACGGGAGATACTGGGTAGTATATCAATAGCCGGATAGTGATTTTGTGCCGCTATCTTACGACTGAGTACGATATGTCCGTCTATGATGCCTCGTACCGTATCCGATATAGGCTCGTTGGTATCGTCGCCCTCGACCAGCACCGCATAGATACCTGTGATACTCCCCTTTTCAAAGCAACCTGCTCTTTCAAGCAGTTTCGGCATCGCCGCATAGATTGACGGCGTATATCCTCTTGCTATAGGCGGCTCACCTGTAGATAATCCTACCTCACGTTGTGCCATAGCAAAACGGGTGAGATTATCCATCATAAGCAGTACATCCTTGCCCTGCGAGCAGAAATATTCTGCAATGGCAGTGGCTGTCATAGGACATTTATTTCTCATCATAGCCGGCTGGTCAGAGGTAGCAACAACTACTACAGATCTTGCCATACCCTCTTCGCCAAGGTCGTTTTCAATAAATTCTCTTACTTCTCGTCCACGCTCTCCCACAAGGGCGATTACGTTCAGGTCGGCCTTGACCTTTCGTGCAATCATTCCCATAAGGGTGGACTTACCGACACCTGAACCTGCAAAGATGCCCATACGCTGTCCCTTGCCTATTGTAAGCAGTCCGTCGATGGCTTTTACGCCAAGCTCTATAGGTTCTGCTATCTTAGGTCTTGCAAGGGGGTTTACAGGCACGCCTGCAATAGGCACGCTGTCGGTATATTCTATCGGCGGACCTCCGTCAAGGGGATTGCCGATGGCGTCAATTATTCTGCCGATAAGCTTATTGCCCGCCTTTACCATCAGCTTGTCACCGGTGTTATCTACAATACTGCCCGGGCCTATGCCTTCAATATCAGTATAGGGCATCAGGAGTACTCTGTGATCGCTGAAGCCTACCACCTCTGCAAAAATATGGCTTTGCATATCCTTTGAATAGATACGGCATACATCACCCATATTGCAGACAGGTCCGCTCGACTCAATGGTAAGCCCTACGATTTTTTCAATTTTACCCATATACCGATAAATATCGGCAGTCTTAAGTTCATTTCTAAATCCTTTGAGATCCATTAAAAGCCGCTTTCCTTTCGGTAGCTTAACATTTATTCTTCCTGTGCAGTTTCGTTATCCGCAGGCATATCAGCCACCCCGATACTTTCGTCGGCCACCTGCTGTTCATCTGACTGTTCAGCCTGCTCCTCTGCCTGTACCGCTTCCTGTACCTCTTCCTTCTTCTTTTTTCTTCCGGAAGGAGCTCTGCGGTACTTACCCTTACCAAGTTCTTCGATCATCTTGAGCTGGGTCATAATTCCTGCATCGGTTATTTCACTGCCGTTATCAATGATAACCGTACCGCTGGGTGCATCCTTCAGCACCTCGATCTCCACGGTCTTTACATTGGTAAGCAGTTTTCTGAAAAATTCAGCATCGGCAGGCATTTCTTCGCTGATATCCGTTTTTGCAAGAGTGATTTTTACAAACTCACTGCCACGGAAGGCTTTTCCTGCCTCTTTCACTGTCTTTTTCACTATCGCCTTGTCCTTCTGGGCAAGACTGTTTAATGTAATACGGTTTACGATTTCCATTACCGTATCGAAAATTTCGCCTTCGTATTCATCGTAAAGCTCGGCTCTTTCAGCCACTATCTGCTCAGAAATGCCCTTCAATTCAAGGAGCATATCCTTGCACTTCATAAGGCCTTTTTTATAGCCGTCATCATGACCCTTTGCAAAGCCATCCTCCTGAGCCTTTGCGAATATTTCCTCTGCCTGCCTTTTAGCCTGCTCAGCATACTGAGCCGCCTGCTGTTCGGTGGTACGAAAAATATTCTCAGCCTTTTGTTTAGCCTCTGCCAGGGCCTTTTCGCCCTCTTCACGATAAAATTGCTTTATTCGCTCTATTTCAGCGTCGATTATCTGCTCTCTTTCAGCCTGAGCCTGCATTTCGGCGGCTTTTTCTGCCGCAACTGCTGTGTTTTCCTCGGCCTCAGACCGCTCATCTGCCCTGCTCGGCAGATTACCCTTACGGCCTATGGTATTGTCTATGACTACTGTTCCGCCACTTTGCGAATTATTCGTCACAGGATAACCGACAAAGCCTCTTGGAGCTTTATATATTCCTGCCAAAGCAGTTTCCTCGCTTTCGCCAAAGTAAAAATCCTGTCAGTTAAAGACATAAGATGTCTGTACCTTAAGCAATAACCTCGTCTTCCTTGCCGCCCTTGGAGATAACAAGCACGCCCTGATCCTCGAGTCCGCGGATGATGGATACAATTCTCTGCTGTGCTTCTTCAACATCACGCATACGAATATTGTGCAGATACTCTACGTCGGTCTGTGTGCTTTCTCTCATACGGGTTGACATATTTGAGTAGATGCACTCCGCAACCTCGGGGGTAGAACCCTTGATAGCAATAGCAAGATCCTTTGAGTCCACTTCGGGAATAAACGCCTGGATAGCCATAGTATCGAGAGATACGATGTCCTCGAACACGAACATCTTTGAACGGATCTCGTCCGCAAGCTTCGGGTCTCTTAAATTCAGTTCATCAAAGATATGCTTTTCTGTTGCTCTGTCTACGTTGTTCAGTACATCAGCAACATAGTTGATACCGCCGACCTCCATACTGTCGGTAGTGATAAGGTTGGCGAACTTCTTTTCAAGAGTCTGCTCAATGGACTTGATGACGTCAGGCGAAGCCCTGTCCATCTTAGCCATACGTTCAACTACGTCGATACGGGTCTTTTTCGGTAATTCGCTGAGGATCGCTGACGCCTGGTCGCTTCTTGCATAGGAGAGTATCAATGCAATCGTCTGCGGATGCTCGTTCTGTACAATAGCAAGCAGATTTTTATAGTCAGCCTTTCTTACAAAGGCAAAGGCCTTCGTCTTAAGCTGTTTTGTAATCTTTTCGAAAAGTGCCTGAGCCGCCGCCTCACCAAAGGCTTTCTCAAGTACGTCACGGGCGTACTCGACACCGCCCTCAGATATAACCTTCTGGGTAAGGCAAAGCTCGTAAAATTCGTTAAGCACCTCGTCAACGGTTTCCATAGGATAATAATCCATACGGGCAAGCTCAAAGGTTACCTGTTCAACCTCTTCATCGGTAAAGTGCTTGAACACCTGAGAGGCGTTCTCAGTGCCGATGGAAGAAATGATTATAGCCGCCTTTTGAGTGTTTGTAAGTGCTATATTACTGCTCATCTATATCATCCCTTTAATCTTAATTATTCGTCTCTTAAAAGCGAACGGATAAGCTGTGCCACAACATCGGGGTTTGTATGGGAGAATTCCTTGATCTCCTTGCGGAGCAGTGCACCCTTTGACTCGTTGTTGTAGTCGTCCAGCTTCTGAACGATAAATTCCTCTTCCTCCTGAACTGCTGGCTCGTAGGTAAGCTGTATTGCCTGAGCCTCTGCTGCCGCCGCTGCTGCCGCTGCCGCTCTTTCTCTCGCCTTTGCCTTTTTCTTCTTCTTTGAGTTGCCTGCAAGAATTGCAATGATAAGAAGCATAAGTACAAAGAAACCGAGAGAAACGATAAGCAGATACATCCAGTCTGTGTTGTTACCACCGCCAAGAATACCGTTGTTGCCTGTATTTCCGTGGCTGGGATTGATAACAAAGGGATAGTTGGCAACTGTTACATTTGCCACCTCTGCACCGATTGCAAAGGCTACTACCTCACGGAGAGTTTCCTTCTCCGCTTCAAGCATACTGGTTTCGTCTACCGTTACCGCCGCAGTTATTCTGTCGATGGAGTAACCGCTCTTTTCAAGCTGTTTTATTTCAGTATTTACAAGATGTTTTACCGTTGTAGAATTCTGATAGTAATATTCTCCGTCCTCGTCACCTTCAATTGTGGGGTAGTTGGGAGAAATATCGCTGTTGCCGGTTGTACCTACTACACCCGATAATGAACCGATACCGCCCCAGCCCTCATTCTTGGTGGTGCTTTCGATCATACCGCCCAGTGTGCCG
The DNA here is from genome assembly GCA_045533495.1 of Ruminiclostridium sp. Classification (GTDB taxonomy): domain Bacteria; phylum Bacillota; class Clostridia; order Oscillospirales; family Ruminococcaceae; genus Ruminiclostridium_E. The sequence goes on from JAZSHW010000129.1 coordinate 26,626, forward strand.
TCCTCGGCAATGGAGGGTGTGTAGATGGTAAGCTCGGACTTTGACTTATCAAAGTTCAGTGCTACGTTTACGTTTATGGTGTAATCCTTATAGAGCTTTTTTAGTGTACTGTCAAGCTGTTCTTCAAGAAGCTTCTGTATTCTTTCCTGGAAATTAAGTCTTGACTGATAGAGAGCGTCCTCTTCAACTGTTCCTGTATCGCCTGTCAAAAGCTCGCCGTTGGAATCGACTACCGAGATGTTTTCCTTCTTGAGTCCCGGCAGAGCGTTAAGGATAAGAGCATAAATACCTTCAACCTGGTCTGAAGTAAGAGTGTATCCGCTTTTCACCTCTATCATCGCACTTACTCTCGGATCTTCCTCATCGTCGGAAATAACGTAGTTGTTGTTTTCGGGAAGAGTAATTATTACCTTTGAGTTTTCAACGACGTTTATGGTATTTATAGAATTCATCAGGTGGGTCTGAAGTTGCTGTATCTGAAGCACCTTCTTTTCGGTATCGGTGGACCACATACCTATTCCGTTATTCCAGATATCAAAATTGAAGGTGGATTTCGGATAGCCCTGAATACTCAGCTGCATTCTTATGTTGTCAGCCTGTTCCGCAGGTACCCTGATACTGCCGTCTGCACCCATGACAACATCGGTTATGCCAAGATCATTGATAGCCGCAACTACCTGCCCTGCTTCCTCGTTGCCGAGTCCCGTATAAATTGCAGTATAGTTTTTCTGGTTAAGTATTACCGTAAGCACGATAGCCGCCACTATAACAACGCATAAGGCTGTTATTATGAATACCTTTGTACCCTTGGCGATAGCTTTCCACTTTTCGACAAAGCTTTTCCAGAAAGAAGAAAGTTTTTCTTTCATTATGTAAAATTATTCCTTTTCTTTTTTTGCCACGGCGGAAATTATACAGTCATACGCATAATTTCGTTATATGCATCTACTGCCTTATTCTTCACAGTTACGAGCAGATCCACTGCTGTTGCCGCCTTTTCAAGATTCACCTGCACCTGTGCAAGGTCGTCGATATCGCCCAACATAAGGTCGATTGCGTCCTGCTGTACCTGTGCGTCAGTTTCCTTTACATTGTCCACGAGCGACTTGAAAACATCAAGGAAGGTTGCCTCTCCCTCTGTTTCTTCAGTCTTATTTACAGCGTTTGCACCCATAGTTCTTTCCATAGGGGTTATACTGCTTGTGAGAGGTACAATAAACATATCAATTCCTCCTTATCCTTACTGTCCTATGCTGAGTGCCTGCTGAGCCATTGACTTTACAGCATTAAGCACCGCTAAGTTCGCTTCATAGGAACGGGTAGCCGCTAAAGCGTCCATTTCCTCCTCCGCTACATCAACATTGGGCAGATAGTAATATCCGTCCTCGTCAGCGTCGGGATGGGTGGGATCGTATACGGGAGTGAGAGGAGTTTCATCCTCAACTATTTCCGCAACCAAAACGCCCTTATTCTTTGCAGCATATAAAGGCCCGTTTATAACGCCCGTTTCTATCTGCTGCTTTCTCTTTGCAATAACCTCGTCCAAAACCGAGTCAAAGCCCTTGTTTTCTCTGAACAGCACCACCTGTCTTCTGTAGGGTGTGCCGTCTTCTGTTCTTGTGGTCTTGGCGTTTGCAACATTCTGTGATATAACATCAAGACGCAGTCTTTCTGCCGCCATAGCTGACGCAGAAATGTTAAGAGAGCTTAAAAATGCCATTTCAGGATTCTTCCTTTCTTAAAAAATTCGGGAAATCCTTTTCCGATTTATATATCCTTATGTGATGTCAATAATCTTTTGGCTATCAGGTGGTCTTCATAGCAGAACGGAGTCTTGTGAACTGACCGTTCATGTGATTTTTAAGTGCCTGATACTGAAGCTGAACCTTTGCAAGCTCCGTGGACTGAGAATCCACATCAACGTTATTGCCGTCAGGCTGGGTGTTGGTGGTGGTATCCTCAAAAACCCTTGTTACAAGCTGAACCTGCTTTTCACCGGGGGCCGCCTTGCCACCTACTACGCTGCTGTTTTCAAGCTTATCCTTAAGCACAGCGTAAAAGTCAAGGTACTTGCAATTATAGTCGGGGGTGTCCTGATTTGCAATGTTCTGGGCGATTACCTGCTGTTTCTGCCAAAGTACAGATAATCCCTGTTCTGTCACTCTGAATGAGTTTGTGTTAAACAGTGCCAACTTTACTACCTCCTTTTAAACGGTCAACATATAGTATTTTAGTGTAATTAGTTACACAATATGTTGATTTTGACTAATAATTTTGGTAAAACAATCCTGTTTTTTGTGACTTTTACAAAAAATGGCATAGTTATACCCAATTATTCAATTCTATATTATACAACATTTTTCTGCTATTTTCAACCCAAAAACGCTATTTAAATAAAGTTTTTCTTTATTTTGTATGGGTTGTTGAATAATAAGTGTTTATTTTTGTTCATTTGTACAACATTATCTGAAATTTTATCCATTTATACAGGGGGTTTTACGATAAAAATTCCTCTTACCATCTGCGGTCAAAGGTAGGGATTTCTGTATACACTCTTTTAACCGGCTTCTTGTACCGAAGTCTTTTCGGCAGTTTTGCATTCTTCTTTTCGGCGGTCTGCAATGCAAGTCTTGCCGCCTGTCTTTTTTCTGCTATTCTTATACTGCGGTTCTGTGCCGCCTTACAGCATCTTAAAATAAATTTCTGTTTATCAAAATTTTGTGGCAGGACAAGACTTTTAATCTCTGTAAAGCCGTTGTTATCATACCACCAGTTGTCGAATTTAAGCTCTCCCCTTTTTATGTGATAGCCTAAATATTCGTTGTCGCCTTCGTATTTACGGATATCTCCCTTAAAAATAATATTCCCGTTTTTTGCAGTTATGCTGACCTTATCAAAGGGGATGACATAAAGCTGTCGCACTATGGTTGTTTTGCCATAATTTTTTACACTTCCCGCATATCTGCTGAGTATGGCATTATTCTGCTGAAGCTCGAAATATGTAAACCTTGACTGTCGGCGAATTTTTATCTTTGCAAAAGCGTAAATTATAAATGATGAGACCATCCAGAGCATTACGCACCCTGCAATTACAAGCAGTCTTGTAAGAGTAAAGCTGTTATCGTAAAGCTGTCTGAAATCAAAGAAAAGAGAAATAAAGCAAAGCAGACAGGGAAGCATAAGTATTATCCCTATACCTGCGATGGCTTTATTGCTGTTCTGGGTTATACTGCCGGTATTGACATGGAAAAAATCTCTCATAATCTCCGCCTCCTTTTCTTTGATTTCTACCTATTAATAATTATAGTTATATTTTCAGCAATTGTCAATGCAGTTACCGTTCATTTTTGTCCTGTTATTTTGGTACATATAACCCCCAATGATATAATTTTCCGTAAAATTGTTAATTCTTTAATTAATTTTGTCTAAAAATCACCGTCTGTTTTTTTGCAATTTGCAGAATTTTTGAACTTGAATAAAAAACATTGCTTTTTTACTTGATTTATTGTGAATTTTATTGTATACTTAAACTTAAACTGGTATAGTAATCTGTATTTTTGCGTCCTTTTTTTTAAAAGACAAAGCAGATGATACCCCATAAATACGCTCGGAAAGGAGAGTTTTCGCCTTTGAGCCTAAAAAAAGACGACTTTTTATCTTTTGAGATAACTGATCTTAACGGCTCCCGTTTGTTCTATACGGAAACAAATTTCGACTTCCCCGTGATGTATGACAGCGACGATATGCTGATTGAAAATATGTTGGTCTTAAAAGGCAGAAAGCTTCCCGACCTGCCGAAGACCGAATATGTATATGTTGTCGGCACGCAAAAAAGCGGCGACAGAATAAGATACCACTCCACAGTGCGAGTATCATCGGAGTTTCAGATCAATATACAGCTGAGACCCGATACTGCCACCGTAATGGAAGAGCGTCGCAGATACTTCAAAATAAAAACAAACGAAAAAGCATATATTACCTTTGTGGTAGATGAGTCGGATAATACGACCACTCTTGAGCCACCTGTTGAAATACATATAACGGATATAAATGTAGGCGGTATATTCTTCATCACCTACGATATGGACGCAGATTTCAAGACAGGGCAGAAAGCTATGATCGTTATCGGTCTTGACGGCCGAAGGCTTGAGCTTACCGCAGAGATATTAAGAGTCCAGCAACTAAACGCACCTCCGGGAAGAGGGTATGGCTGCCGTTTTTTAGGCATCTCCCGCTCTCAGGAGGAAATTATCTCAAGATATATTTACAAGCTGCAGTTTGAACTGTTGCAAAAAGAACGTTCTGCCAAGGACTGACGGCAGAAATTAAATAAAACTAAAGCATTCGGAGGTTTTTGAAATGCAATCACTAAAAATCAAAGCAGTACTGCGATATCTCACACTGATATTCACTATCGTACCTGTACTTATCGTGGGCATCATCGGTTTCTTCAGTATGACCGGTTTTGCAAACTCTACCGTTGAACAGTATGCGAAATCCATCGGCTCTGCTCAGGGCAGTGTTATAGATCAGGCAATCGGACAGTATGAAAGAGATGTCTTCTCCTATTCTATCAACAACGAAATCTACAACTTAGCCGCTACAGGCACTATCACAGATAAGGTCCTGCTTACAGAAAACTTTGACGGTATCATAAACAGAACAGAAAACGATGTTCTCAACTTTGTTGTTATTGATAAAGCAGGCAGCATCGTATACGATCACAAGAGCAAGCAGAGCAAGGGCAGCTTTTTCTTCGGTTACGAAGAGATAAAGAACCTTTCAATCGGTCAGACCTACCTTTCAACTATTTACAGCGGTGCTGAACAGGGTTATGATACAGATGTATTCTTCGTTGCAAAATGCACACAGGAAGATCTCATTTCATCAAACTCCAACGGATATGTAATTGAAGTAATCTCCACATCAAGAATCACAAGCCTCGTACAGAGCAGCAAGTATGACGGCGGCAACGGCTACATTGCAGTAACAGACGGCAAAGGTACCGTTATCGGCTACAACGGTTCTGCATCTCAGAAAGTAGATTCTACAGATTTAAAGAATATTTTCCTTTCAACAGATAAGAATTCCGAAAATACACCCATCGACTACAGCACAGCAGGTAAGGTCGGCTGCTACGGCAGATTTACAGGCGTTTCCGGCACAAACTGGAAGTGGGTTGCAGTGTTCCCTGCAGGTACAGCAACATCACAGATCATCGTTCCTGCTATCATTTCGATCGTAGTTATGCTGGTTCTCGCAGCACTCTGCGTTCTTATGGGTCTTAAGATGACAACCTCTATCGTTACACCTATCAACACAATGATCGACAATATGCGTGAGATCAAGGAAGGCGACAGAGAAAAGCGTTTTGAAATCAATACCAAGAACGAACTTCACGAAATGGCAGTGCTCTTCAACGGTCTGCTTGATGAAGTATGTATGTCAGAAGAACTGCACAAGACAATTTCCGACATTTCAGACAACATGCTCTTTGAATGGGACTTTGCAAAGGAATATATGTATGTTTCTGATAACTTTACAGAAAGATTTGATATCAATCCTGCTGAATCACAGCTTGCCAACGGTAAGTTCCTTGACAAGATAATGTCTGAAGAATACGCTGAACAGTACAAGCGTGACATCAGTACTCTCCTCAAGAACAAAAACGGCCACAGCGGCGAATATCAGATGCTCACAAAGAACGGTACTGTTGTATGGTTCACAGTCCGTGCACAGTGTATCACAGACCGTTTAGGCGAACCCTTAAGAGTTATAGGTGTCGTAACAGATATCGACAACGAAAAGAAGCTTGAGCTTCAGCTTTCTGAACGTGCAAGCTACGACTTCTTATCACAGCTTTACAACAGAAGTACCTTTGAAAAGGAACTCCAGTCAGAAATCGAAAGAAACGCACACGCAAAGGTTGGCGTTCTGTTCATAGACGTAGACGACTTCAAGTTCATCAACGACCGTTTCGGTCACTCTGTAGGTGACGAAGTTATCAAGTATGTTTCAGGCTGCATCAAGCAGAGAGTTAAGGGCTCAGGCTTTGCAGGACGTTTCGGCGGCGATGAATTCGTACTCTGCATCACAGATCCCGGTCAGATTCAGGATATCGAAAGCCTGTCACTTGACCTTATCGACGAGCTTTATTCAGGTTATCATTCAGAGCTTGCAAATGTTTCTATCAACATCAAGGCAAGTATCGGTATAGCATTCTCACCCGAACACGGCGAAAACGGCAAGCAGGTCGTTGCCGCTGCGGATGAAGCTATGTACTTCGTAAAGAAGAACGGCAAGGCAAACTATCATATCTATCAGCCTGAGGATTCACAGATGGAAGGTCTTCAGCACACACTCTAATTATGTAATTCACCTGCCCGCATCACAAGTGCGGGCAAGGCGGTTTATCAGGGATGATCATAGGTACGAAAGGATTTCTTAACCGGCAAAAAGGATAAGAAAGGCAAAAAAATGGCAATAACAATAGCAATAACCAATCAGAAGGGTGGCGTCGGCAAGACCACCACCTGTAGTGCATTCTGCGGAGGTCTTACTGACTGCGGACACAGCGTCCTCGCTATAGACCTTGACCCTCAGGGTAACTTAAGCTTCAGTCTTGGTGCAGATGCAGAAGATAATTACACGATGTACGATGTATTCAAGGGCAACTGCGATATCAAGGAAGCAATTCAGTGTACGCCCAACTGCGATGTTGTAGCGGCGAATATCCTGCTTTCAGGTTGCGAGCTTGAGCTTACAGGCGTAGGCAGAGAATACATACTGCGTGAGGCTTTATCAAAGGTAGAGGATGATTATGACTACATAATCATAGATACTCCTCCCGCCCTGTCAATTCTGACAATAAATGCATATACAGCGGCAGACCAGCTCATTATCCCCATGATTGCTGAAATTCTCAGCCTTCAGGGTATAGCTCAGCTTAAGGAAACTATCTTTGCTGTAAAGAAGTACTACAATAAAAATCTCGAGATAAAGGGTATATTGCTCAATAAATACAACCCCAGACTCATCCTCACAAAAGAGGTTGAAGAGCTGGCAACAATGATCGCAGAACAGCTTGACACAAAGATTCTCGACGCAAAGATAAGCACCAGCGTTGTTCTTGCAGAAGCACCTGCACACGGAGTAACAATTATTGATTATGCTCCCCGTTCAAAAGCTTGTGCAGAATACCGCAAGCTGATAAGCGAGATTACGGGAGTTACAAAGAAGATACCTCCAAGAAGACCGAGACGCAAAAAGTAATAATTTAAAGGAAAGGAATGATTAAAATGGCTGAAGATTACAAATCAAGCAAAACAAGACACGTTATGAATTTAATCACCGCCCGTTCAGAATCCAATCCTTTTCTTCCTGCATCAACCTCCACGCGTCACAAAAAAGAAGAAAAAGAAGCCTCTGTAGAAGACAGACTTCAGGCGTATACCGCCTCCAAAAGAGGAAAGCCTGCAGTAAAGAAACAGAAAAACCCTAATATCAAAAATCCCAGTCTGCATCTTCCAGAAACAGAAGAAACGGATATAACAGAAGAATTTGTTGAGGATATCTACGAGGAAGTTCCCGCTCCGAAAAAGTCACCCGAAGCGAAGAGGGATAAGCTTACCGAAGTAGAAAAGGTAACTATAGATATAAACCGTATCATTCTCGCCGATATGCTGGATGAGGCACTGACTCGCTTCAACACCTGCCACTGCGACAAGTGTAAGGAAGCTATTACCGAACAGGTACTTAAAATAGTTCCTGTAAAGATAGTGACCATCCCTCAGGGCGAAGAAAAGGCCACCATAGACAAATATTGCGAATACACAAAGAAGGAGATTTCCTCCGCTATTGTCAAGGTGGTTATGGCTAATAAAAGACAGCCGTTTCATGATTAATAACATAATGTATGCTATAATTGGCAGATTAAAAATTTTAATAATACAAAACCACTTTTGATCTTGTCAAAAGTGGTTTTACGTTTCTTATGGCACAAACCTTATAAAACAATCTAACATATCAACCTATAATTTACGGAGAATTACAGATATGACCACTAAGAAGAAAACAGTTGTCCTGATAATTTATACGATTATTTTTTATGCACTGTGGACATTTTTTGAGCTGATTGCAAAAGATGTTATAAATACTGCTGTTACAAACGTATACTTATGTCAGTTTATAAAAAGTGGAATAATAAAAAATCTCATCTGGACCGTTCCTGCAATAATATTAGTAAAGCACTTTAACGATGATGTTTACATCTCCCTTAAAGAGATGTTTACGGCAAAAGTCAACTGGCTGAAATATATGCCGATTTTCGGGATATTTACCGTTTACTTGTTGGCTGGCACCTTTCTTCGCAGTGGCAAGCTTGCCATTGTCGAAGACTTCGGTATAGAGCAAATAATAATAGTTTTATTTGTCGGATTAACAGAAGAAATGGTATTTCGTGGCTGGCTTCTCAATGCAACATACCGTGAAAAAAATAAATGGGTATTCTTAACGATAAATTCCGTAATGTTTGTTGCAATACATTTTCCGATATGGATCCATGATAGAATTTTTATAGAGAGTTTTGCCGGTTTTGGCTTTTTATTATTGATAATTTTAAGCCTTATTTTCAGCTATACCTTTGTCAGAAGTAAGAATATACTTGTACCAATCGCCTTGCACATGTACTGGGATCTGTTAACATTTATGTTTTATTAAAATATAAATAAAGCCTTGATTTTAAAAAATCAAGGCTTTATTTTGATAGCTCAAATATATTTATAATCTCTATTCCCTTATCCTCCGCCATACGCACCGTCTGACCCGTACCGCTGCGGAAATTGTCGCTGTCATAATAGCAAACACAGCAATCCGCAAGCTCTACAAGTCGTGCGTTTCGCTTTTTCATACAGTCCTTTGTATAATCGCTACCGATATATTCTACAGTTTCGGCGTGCATAAGAATGGTATAGAATATATGCTTATCCTCTTCGCTCCACTTTTTTGTCTGCTCCTCATTACGACAAGGGAGAACAAGATGGAGATTTATGTCAAGATGTTTTCTCTTTTTGATGTAAAGCACCATATTGGCACATATAGTATCCCAGCCTAAAGCACCACCGCAATAGAACTCGGTAACTCCACGCCTTGCAAGTGCACATATAGTCTTGTCAAGCAAGGTCTTTATATGAAGCATATCCTCTCCGTCAATACTGCGATGCCCTGTAAAGCAAGCCGATGTCATAATTCTCCTCCCTCCCTTAAAACAGTTAAAAGAAAATCAGCCGTATCCGGATTTGGATACGGCTTAAAGCAATTTTTAATTAGTTGTCAGAATTTTCTTCGATAAACTTAACGATGTCACCAACAGTCTTGATCTTTTCAACCTGTTCGTCAGGAATTTCGAGATCGAATTCTTCTTCAAAGCTCATTACGAGGTCTACGATGTCTAAAGAGTCAGCACCTAAATCGTCCTGAATGTTAGAAGCTTCTGTTACTGCACTTTCGTCTACGTCGAGCTGGTCAACGATGATTGATTTTACTTTTTCAAATACCATTGTATTTTCCTCCGTTTTTTTAAAAGAATTGGTTTTCTTTATTAATTATTATACGGCATTATGCCGAAATAATCAAGTCTGTTTTTCCCTTAAACTTATATAAAGTTGTACTGAATTGGCACTATATTTTCATCAATTTGCACAAACTTATAAAGTTTTTCCATCGAAATCGACAATATTAGCGGTTTCCCTTTATTCTTCGCTGAAAACACCGATTTTACGGAATTTCTGATATCTCATTTCAAGGAGAGTATCAATATCAATTTTTGTTAGTCTGCCGATAGCGTCAATAAGATAATCTGAAATATTTTCAGCTGTTGCTGTAGGGTCGTTATGTGCACCGCCTACAGGCTCGGAGATTATTTTATCGCATACGCCAAAGTTTACAAGATCGTGAGCGGTTATCTTCATAAGCTCTGCCGCTTCCTTTTCTCTTGCGGGATCTTTCCAGAGAATAGACGCAAAGCCTCTTGGTGAAATTACTGAGTAAAGTGCATTTTCAAGCATTGCCAGTTCATCACAGACTGCAAGTGCCAATGCACCGCCTGAACCGCCTTCGCCGAGTACCACCGATATAACGGGGGTTTTAAGCGTCATAAATTCTGCTATGTTCTTTGCGATAGCCTCGCCCTGACCTCTTTTTTCAGCCTCTACTCCACAGAATGCACCGGGAGTGTCAACGAGACAAATAACGGGACGGTGGAATTTTTCCGCCTGCTTTGCGAGTCTTAATGCCTTTCTGTAGCCTTCGGGATGGGGCATCGAGAAGTTTGACTTCTTATTTTCTTCAAGATTTCTTCCCTTGACCTGAGCAATTACAGTAACAGGTGTGCCGTCAATGGTTGCAATACCGCTTAAAATTGCGGCATCATCACCATAGAGTCTGTCCCCGTGCAGCTCAGTAAAGTGATTGAAAATAGCAGGTATATAATCATTTACAGTGGGTCTTGTCTTTTCTCTTATGATTTCAAGACGCTGTGTTGCAGAAAGTGTCATTTTCCGTATCCTTTCTTTTCTTAGCCGTGCTGCCAGTTACTGCTCTGCTTCTTATAATTATGAAGCCTTAAAATGTTTGAAAGAGCTTTTCTCATACCCTTGCGCTCAACGATAGCGTCAACAAAACCGCTCTGCTGTAAGAATTCTGCCGACTGGAAGTCATCAGGAAGCTTCTGCTTTATGGTATCCTGAATTACTCTTCTTCCTGCAAAGCCGATAAGCACCTTAGGTTCTGCTAAAATAATATCGCCAAGGCTCGCAAAGGACGCTGTAACACCGCCTGTCGTGGGGTCGGTCATAACGGTTATATAAAGTCCGCCTGCGTCGCTGTGACGTTTTACCGCACCTGAGGTCTTTGCCATCTGCATAAGGGAGATTATACCCTCCTGCATTCTGGCTCCCCCTGAGGCTGTAAATAAAATTACAGGTAGCTTGTTTTCGGTAGCGTATTCAAAGGCACGGGTGATTTTTTCACCGACAACGCTACCCATACTTGCCATCATAAAGTTAGAATCCATTATGCCGATAACTGTCTTATAACCTCTTATAGTGCAGACGCCTGTTGCAATAGCATCGTTTATATCATTAGCTTCCTGAAGGCTCTTTATCTTCTTCTCGTAATCGGGAAAGCCTATGGGATTAAGAGAGTTCATCTTATCATCAAAGGGTTGGAAGCTGTCCTTATCCGCAGTTATCTCAAGTCTTTCCTTCCAGGTAAGTCTTGCATGATAGTTGCATGAGGGACAGGTCTTTCTGCGTTTTTCAAACTCATCCATAAAGATGACGCTCTGACAGCGGGGACATTTGAAAAGCAGATCCTTCGGAATTTCAGGTGCTTTTACCTTTTCAGTTTCACTTTTTTCAGCATTGAAGCGGTCTTTGACCGTTTTGAATAAATCCTCTAACAACTAAAAGCACCTCCTTTACGTCAGATCCTTACGACTTAAAAAGCCGATATCTACATTTCCGCTTTCCACATCCTCATCACGAAGAAGATTAAGCTGGAAATCTATATTTGTATTTATTCCTTCGATAAGAAACTCGGATAAGGCAACCTTCATCTTCTGAATGGCTTCCTTTCTGTCTCTACCCTTTACCAGTACCTTTGCTATCATACTGTCATAGTAAGGGGGTATCTCATATCCCTGATATACCGCAGTATCAATTCTTACACCAAAGCCTCCCGGCATGTGAATTGACTTTATCTTACCGGGGCAGGGACGGAAGTTATTCTTAGGTTCTTCCGCATTTATACGGCATTCGATAACGTGACCGCTTAGCGTTATGTCATCCTGGGTATATTCGAGGGGCAGTCCTGCCGCAATTTTTATCTGGGATTTTACAAGATCTACACCTGTTACCATTTCGGTTACGGGATGTTCTACCTGAATTCTTGCATTCATCTCCATAAAGTAGAAATTTTTATCCTTATCCACAAGAAATTCTACAGTACCCGCATTGGCGTATCCGCAGGCCTTTGCCGCTCTTACCGCCGCTTCACCCATAGCCTTACGCAGCTCCTCAGTCATTATGGGGCTGGGGCTTTCTTCGAGCACCTTCTGATTTCTTCTCTGTAGCGAGCAGTCACGCTCACCAAGATAAATAACATTTCCCTGCTCGTCTGCAAGGAGCTGTATTTCAATATGACGAGGGTCTACTATAAACTTTTCGATATAGATATCATCATTTGCAAAGAACTGCTTTGCCTCCTGCTTTGCGGCGGTTATAGCCGCTTCAAGCTCATCGGGAGTATCAACTCTTCTGATACCTCTTCCGCCGCCGCCTGCACTTGCCTTTACCATTATGGGATAGCCGATTTTTTCTGCTATCTCCTTCGCCTGCTCAATGCTTTCTATAACACCGTCAGAGCCTGGGACAACGGGTACATTATTTTCTATCATCGTTTTCTTTGCATTTGCCTTGTCACCCATAGCGTCCATAGCGTCAGCAGAAGGGCCGATGAACTTTATACCGCACTTGTCGCAAAGTCTTACAAACTGGCTGTTTTCGGATAAAAAACCAAAGCCGGGATGTATAGCCTCTGCCCCTGTCACTTCGCAAGCGGCAAGGAGTGCCTTACTATTCAGATAGCTGTCCTTTGATAAAGCAGGGCCTATGCAGACAGCTTCATCCGCAATCTGTGCGTGAAGAGCGGAGCGGTCTGCTGTAGAATATACCGCCACCGTCTTTATGCCAAGCTCACGGCAGGCTCTTATTATTCTTATAGCTATTTCGCCACGATTTGCAATTAAAATCTTGTTAAACATTCAGTTACCTTTCAAGTCTATGTAATTATTTTAACGCAAAGGAAATTTCAGCGGAAACCGCCTTTTCTCCGTTTACTGTGGCAAGCGCCTTGCCAACGCCTACAGGACCTTTTATCTTGATTATCTCAACTTCAAGCTTTAAAAGATCTCCGGGTACTACCTGTCTGCGGAACTTTGCTTCCTTGACACCGCCGAAAAAGCCTATTTTACCCTTGTTTTCAGGAAGTGAGAGCATTGCCACAGCACCCGCCTGAGCAAGCATTTCAAGCATAAGTACACCGGGAACTACGGGGTAGTCGGGGAAATGTCCCTTAAACCAGAATTCGTCCTCGCTCATATACTTTGTAGCTACTACGCTGAGGCCGGGTACCATTTCTTCGATGGAATTCGGATCGT
>JAZSHW010000065.1:0-12646 GCA_045533495.1 Ruminiclostridium sp.
AGATGGCTCGGCGGTATGATGACAAACTTCAAGACAATCCAGAGAAGAATCAAGAGACTTGAACAGCTCCACCAGATGGAAGAAGACGGTACATTCAACCTTCTCCCTAAGAAGGAAGTTGTTAAGCTCCAGCCCGAGAACGAAAAGCTCGAAAAGTACCTCGGCGGTATCAAGACAATGAAGAAGCTCCCAGGTGCACTCTTCATCGTTGACCCACGTAAGGAAAAGATTGCTGTTGCTGAAGCTAAGAAGCTCGGTATTCCGATCGTTGCAATCGTAGATACAAACTGCGATCCTGATGAGATCGACTACGTTATCCCCGGTAACGATGACGCTATCCGTGCAGTAAAGCTCATCGCTGGTGCAATGGCTGACGCTATCATCGAAGCAAGACAGGGTACAACAGAAGCTATCGAACAGGTAGAAGAAGTAGCAGAAGAAACAGCAGAAGCTACAGAAGAATAATTAAAATTTATTACTATAATATAAAGGAGATAGAACAATGGCTATTTCAGCACAGGACGTAAAGCAGTTAAAGGAACTTACAAACTGCGGTATGATGGATTGCAAGAGAGCTCTCGAAGAATGCGGCGGCGATATTGACGCTGCTATCAAGTCACTTCGTGAAAAGGGTCTTGCAAAGGCTGCCAAGAAGTCAGGCAGAATTGCAGCAGAAGGTCTTGTATACACAAAGATCGACGAAGCTAAGAAGGTTGGCGTTGTTGTAGAAATCAACGTAGAAACAGACTTCGCAGCTAAGACAGACAGATTCGTAGAATTCGTAGAGCTTATCGCTGATACAATTCTCGCAAACGATGTTGCAGATGTTGAAGCATTAAAGAATGTTAAGGCATTCGGTACAGAAGAACTCGTTGCTGATGTTCTTACAGAAAGAATTGCTACAATCGGCGAAAACATCCAGATCCGCCGTTTCAAGAAGATGTCAGGCGACCTCTTCTCATACATCCACAATGGTGGTGGATCTATCATCGGCTCACTCTTAAAGCTTGAAGCTGATGATGTAAACAGCGATGCAGTTAAGGCATGTGCAAAGGATATCTTACTCCAGATCACAGCTTCTGCTCCTCAGTTCGTTTCACAGGCAGATGTTCCCGCTTCTGTAATTGAAGAAGAAAAGGAAGTTCAGCTCCAGCTCGTTAAGAAGGAAAATGAAGAATCCGCAAAGCCCAAGCCTCAGAACGTTCTTGAAAAGATTGTAGAAGGCAGAATGAGAAAGTTCGCAGAAGAAATCTGCTTACTCGATCAGCCCTTCGTTAAGGATCCCAACATGACAGTTGCTAAGTACATTGCATCTGTAGGCGGCAACATCAAGGTTGTTGAATTTGCTCGTTTCGAAAAGGGCGAGGGTATCCAGAAGAAGGAAGACAACTTCGCTGATGAAGTTGCTTCAATGGTTAAGTAATTATTACTACCGAAAACTACACGCTATTTGAATAGCAAAACTAACACACACAAGAAGTATAACCCGTGAAGAATTTCTTCACGGGTTATTTTAATATCTCACAGATATATTTATTTAATATCCGTGGCTAACGTGTCTCCAGTTTTCACCGTCATTTCTGACCAAAGTCCATTTCCAGTCTGTATAAGTGCTATTCGGTGTTAGGGAACCATCTCCGCCTGAAGCGTCTACTTCAAAAGTGGATACAAGTACAATTACATCATCGGCATTATTTTTTTCTGCAAACTCTTGCCAATTATCAAGTTCGTCATCGCCCAGATATGTTATTTCGGTAAGTGTGCAGCCTTCAAAAAACAATTTAAAATAATTGATTGCTACATCAATCGCACTTTCAATTTCAGCATCAGAATATATTTCCGATGAGTAGTCGGTGATTTTAACTTTTTTGACGTTGTCGGCACAAGCAACTGAACTTAGCGTGCAAACCAGTGCTAAAATTAATGCTATCAACTTTTTCATATATTATACTCCTTTGTTGAGTTCTTGTTTATCGTCCGTTTAGTTATAACAAAGCGTTCATATAAAGTCAATGCTACGAGTAAAGCAAAGCGACCTTTGGTATAAACATCAAAAGTCGCTGTATATATCTTTACGTAACTACCAAATATAAGCTCAGGTGATTATTTGTTCAGTTTTCTCAAGATAAATAAACTGTAACTCTTCAGAAATTGTTTTTTCCTTAAAAATTCTGTATCCAAGTTTCTGATAAAGCCTTATGTTACTTACACTTTTTGTGCTGGTAAAAAGCTCATATCTTTGCTTCGGGAACAGACTTTCAATTTGCAAAAGAAGTCTTGAGCCTAAGCCTTGTTTTTGAAAATCAGGATGAACCATCAGCTTTCCTATGTAAACTGTACCATTTTCCTGATATGCCCTTACAGAGCCGATAATAGTACTGTTGTCATCTGTTGCTTTTAAAATTATACCCTTGTGGAATTCTTCGCAAACCTCGTCAAGAGTCTGTTTCAGCGGAGGAATGTCGGTAGTTTTAAACAGCTCAGCTTCACTCTGATAGGCTGTGTACTGAAGACAAAGTATTTCTCTTAAATCTTCCTTACAGGCTTTTTCTATAACTGTCATAGTTTTACTTCAGAGAATCAATATATCTGCAGGCTGAAATTGCGGCAGTAGCACCGTCAGCGGTTGCTGTAGTAATCTGTCTTACTGCCTTTGTTCTGCAGTCGCCTGCAACGAATACACCTTCGAATTTAGTTTCGGGCAGACAGGATTCATCAGCTTCGATATAGCCATATTCGTTCAGCTTTACAACATCCTTGAAGGGTTCGTTTTCAGGCTGCTGACCGATAGCTACGAATACACCATCAACATAAAGCTCAGTTTCTTCACCCTTTACCGAAAGGAGAAGTCCCTTGAATTCGTTATCGCCAAGTATTTTTGATACAGTTGCAGAAAGTATTACCTTTACATTGCTCTTGCTTTCAATGTCATTCTGAAGCTTCTGCTCACCTGTTAAAAAGTCAAGATTCTGCACTACAGTTACATCCTTGCAGATGTCACTGAGCATAACAGCTTCCTGTAATGCAGTATTGCCGCCGCCGATTACAGCAACAGATTTATCTTTGTAGAATGCACCATCGCATACTGCACAGTAGGAGATACCCTCTCCCACAAAGTCGTTTTCTCTTTCAATGCCGAGCTGTCTGTGATGTGAGCCGGTAGCAATAATAACCGCCTTGCCTTCGTAATTTCCGCCATCGCATATAACGTTATATCCGTTATCGGATTTTTCGATTTTATTAACTGCGTCAAGTTCTATTTCAGCACCCTGACCCAAAGCCTGGTCTACTAATTTATCAGCAAATTCTGTACCGCTCATTACGGCAAAGCCCGGGTAATTTTCCACTCTTGGAGAATGGGTTATCTGTCCGCCGAAGGTGGATTTTTCAATTACAAGAGCTGTTTTTTCTGCTCTTCTTGCGTATATTGCGGCAGTAAGACCCGCAGGGCCAGCACCGATTATTATTATATCGTACATATTTAAAATTCCTTTTTCTGAGTAATCACGCCTTCGCAGAAATCTGCGAAGGCGTAAATCTGTTTAGTTGTTTTCAATAAATGCCTTGATGTTAGAAAGATTTGAAATCTTTTCTACATTGCCGTCTGTGATCTTTACAAGAGTGGGAGCCTGACGGATGTCAAACTGCTTTGCAAGCTCGGGATTTTCATCAGCGATTACTTCTTCAAAGCCAATACCTGCTTTTTCAAGGAAGTGAACTGCCATCTTGCAGTTGGGGCAGGTGGTTGTAGCGAAAAGAATAAGCTTGTCTTCAGCAGCCTTTACTGTAGTTTCTTCGTGTTTTTCTTCTGCAGTTGCTACCTTTGAAGGTGTCTTGCCGTCAAACTTTTCGGGGTTATATACCTTTCTTTCCTTGTATTCCTGAGCCTTACCATCGTTCCAGTTTTTAACGGGACGATAGTAACCTGTGATACGGCTGTAAACCTCTGTTACTTCACCACACTCAGGGCAGACTGCAACTTCACCTGATATATAACCGTGATTCTTACATACAGAGTATGTAGGAGAAAGGGTGTAGTAGGGAAGCTTATAGTTCTGAGCGATAGTGCGGATAAGAGATGCTGCAGACTTCCAGTCGGGGAGCTTTTCGCCGAGGAATGCGTGGAATACTGTACCTGATGTATAAAGTGTCTGAAGCTCATCCTGAATGTCAAGAGCCGCAAAGATATCATCTGTATAACCAACAGGTAAGTGTGAAGAGTTTGTATAGTAAGGAGCACCGCCCTGAGTTTTATCTGTAGCTGTTACAATGTCGGGGTAGTGGTTTACATCGTGCTTAGCAAGACGGAAGCTTGTGGATTCAGCGGGAGTAGCTTCAAGGTTGTAAAGGTCGCCGTACTTTTCCTGATAGTCGGAGAGTCTTTCTCTCATGTGGTTTAATACTTCCTTAGTGAATTCCTGTGTTTCAGCGTGGGTAAGATCCTTCTTGAGCCATCTTGCGTTAAGGCCAACCTCGTTCATACCAACAAGACCGATTGTGGAGAAGTGGTTTGCAAATGTGCCGAGGTAACGCTTTGTATAAGGATAAAGTCCTTCGTTAAGGAGCTTTGTGATAACCTCTCTCTTTATCTTAAGTGAACGAGCAGAGATGTCCATAAGTCTGTCAAGATTCTTGTAGAAGTCATCCTTGTCCTTTGCAAGATATGCAATTCTGGGCATATTGATAGTTACAACACCTACAGAACCTGTGCTTTCGCCGCTACCGAAGAAACCACCTGACTTCTTACGGAGTTCACGAAGATCAAGTCTCAGTCTGCAGCACATACTACGAACATCGCTGGGTTCCATATCGCTGTTGATGTAGTTTGAGAAATAAGGGGTGCCGTACTTTGAAGTCATTTCAAAGAGCAGCTTGTTGTTTTCTGTTTCAGACCAGTCAAAGTCACCGGTGATTGAATATGTGGGAATAGGATACTGGAAGCCTCTGCCGTTAGCGTCGCCTTCAATCATAGTTTCGATAAACGCCTTGTTTACCATATCCATTTCCTTCTTGCAGTCCTTGTACTTGAAGGGCATTTCCTTACCGCCTACGATAGCGTTAAGCTCTGCAAGGTCGTTAGGTACTGTCCAGTCAAGAGTTATATTTGAGAAGGGAGCCTGTGTACCCCAGCGAGAAGGGGTATTTACGCCGTAGATAAAGGACTCTATGCACTTCTTAACCTGATCATAGCTTAAGTTGTCAGCCTTTACAAAGGGAGCAAGATATGTATCAAAGGATGAGAACGCCTGAGCACCTGCCCATTCGTTCTGCATGATACCGAGGAAGTTTACCATCTGGTTGCAAAGTGTTGCAAGATGCTTTGCAGGAGCAGATGTAATCTTGCCTGTAACACCGCCAAGACCTTCCTTGATAAGCTGCTTTAAGGACCAGCCTGCACAGTAGCCTGTGAGCATTGAAAGATCGTGGATGTGGATATCTGCATTTCTGTGAGCGTTGGATATCTCATCATCATATATTTCAGATAACCAGTAGTTAGCAGTGATAGCACCTGAGTTGCTTAAGATAAGACCGCCTACAGAGTAGGTAAGTGTGGAGTTTTCTTTAACTCTCCAGTCGGTAACCTTAACATAGCTGTCTACTATATTCTTGTAGTCAAGAACTGTAGACTTCATATTACGGAGCTTTTCTCTCTGTCTTCTGTAAAGAATGTATGCCTTTGCAACATCTGCATAACCAGCCTGTACAAGAACAGATTCAACGCTGTCCTGAATATCCTCCACTGCGATAAGATGATCATCTATTTTAGGCTCAAAATCAGCCGTAACCTTTAATGATAAAAAATCGATAATATTAGGATTGTATTCCTTTTCCTGAGCTTCAAAAGCTCTGCTGATAGCTTCGGAAATCTTGCTGATATCAAATTCAACTACTTTTCCGTTTCTTTTTACAACATTATACATATTGTCATTCCTTCCTTTCTTTTTATTCCCCGATTTTTCGGGAGCGTAAGTCAAGTATAATACATTTCGCCTGATTTGTCAAGAGGAAAATACAATATGCAGTTGTGATTTTTTTAACCCACCACAATATATAGGGGTTATATACCTCGCAGATTTGCCTTTGTTAAGCGTTCTTTAGTAATCTTCAACAAATATTGCATAGAATTTTCGTCATATCCGCTATAGCCGTTTTCGAGAAGATCGCCCGAATCCTGAAAACTCTGGAGGAAATATCTGTCAGCATTTTCTATCCACTGAGATATATTTTTCATATCCTCTTCATTATGCAGCTCTTTTACAACGGTAGTGCGGAATTCATAAGGCACAGCACCCGATAAAAGAAAATCCACGCTTTTTTCAATTCTTGATATATCAAGAGAGGAAAGACCTGCTGTCTTAGCGTACTTTTCTTTGGAGTTCTTAATATCCATAGCCACATAGTCGATAAGCCCTTTATTTACAAGGTCGATAAGAATATCAGGGTTATAGCCGTTGGTATCAAGCTTTACTAAAAATCCCATATCCTTTATTCTGCGGATAAAGTTTTCTAAATCAGGGTAGAGGGTAGGTTCGCCACCGGTGATGCATACGCCGTTTAAAATGCCCTTTCTCTTATTTAAAAAGGAAAAGAAGTCTTCTTCATCTATATAGTCCTCGTCAATCTTTGTCACAAGCGACGCATTGTGGCAAAAGGGACAACGAAAATTGCACCCTGCTAAAAAAACGGTACAAGCCATTTTTTCAGGGTAGTCAAGTAATGTCAGCTTTTGCAGTCCTTTTATTTTCATTAAGACACCTCGCAATAAAGTGGAATGTAAATAGTATAGCATAAATTTGTGGTGGATTCAATAACAAAACCACCGAATTTTCGGTGGTTTTGGGGTTATATGTAACGCTCGTATAACTCTATACAGTAAAGGCAATCTTCTTTCATGTCGGCAAAAAATGAGGTTAAATCATCTATATCATCAATATGTATAGTTTCTTCCTTTTTGTTTCCGTCGGATATCCACGTTTTTGATATTAAAATGTGTTTTACATTTCTTATGTCTCTGAACTCATATATAAGCTCTGCAAGTTCGACAAGCTCTTTTGCAAATTTGTTATGCATTCCTATAGGGAAGTCACAATCACATTGACCTCGTGTTGTAATTCTGTATTTGCAGTTTTTGTTTGCAATGTTTATTTTAAGTTCGTGCTTTGTTGCCGGTTTAAAACGATAGCCTGAGTTACATATTGCATGCTCCAGATCTCTTGTATTTATATTATCGTTTATAGCTCCATGTACTATGTAACACATATTATGTCTCCTTTTGTGTTTTTTGCGGTAATGATGTTATTTTATAAAATTTTCCGTATACCATTCAAGCCTTTCTTCGGGATCACTACTATCTATAGAAAGAACTTCAACATTGTCCCATATTTCTTTAAGCGTTTTTCCGTCAAAAACCGGTGCGTTTGAAAAATCATCAAAATTATTGTAGCTGTAGTCGTTCTCTTCATGGTTTGGTAACCCAAACCAGTAAATATCGGCGATGTGTTTTCCTTTAATAAATGTCGGCAGGGGTAAAGCGACAAATCTGCTTTTCTTTTGCTTGGGGCATTTTCCCATCCAGCAGTATTGGTAGTCAGGGTAACTAATAACATTGAATTCTATTTCAATGCACATTCTGTTATTCAGATCAATGGAAAATAATTTTGTTATGTCGTCAAAGGAAATCATAGAGTCACCGCCTTTATATCAATATAGCATAAATAAAACAAAAAATCAATGATTTGTTATAGTAAACTGCGGTATATTTAAATAATGCATCGCCTACGGCGATATGATGCAATTGCTTCGCAAATATGATGTTGCTCGTTTCACTCGCAATGATGCGATGTTTGCTCCGAAACATTAGGCGAAGCCGACATCATTAGCGTCAGCGGCATCATTAGTGAAACGACATAACTTGCCGAAGGCAAATATCATTACAAAAAAACCTCTTTTGTCTATTTGACAAAAGAGGTTTTTGTTGGCTATGGGCTACAAAAAAGATATTTTTGCTGTTTTTGCGTATGAATTCGAACTCTCACAATATGATCTTTATTCTTCTTCAACACCATCATCAAAGACAGCTTCAAATTCTTCGTCACCGCGTCCGTCTATGATGTCGCTAAAACGAAGCATTGCTATGCCTATTGAATCGGTCGCATGCTTTTGCTTTTCTTTGGCTTCTAAGACATCCGCTATTAGGCTTCTTTGAATTTCCTTATCAGGAGGGAAACAAACTTCTATAGATTCAAAATCGCTTGTTTGAGTTCTTCTCCGATTGCTGTGTCCTGTTGTGATTGCGCGGAACGCTCGTTGATAATACCTGCTTCGCAGCAAAACAGCAAGAAATTCAGGAACGATTTCATCGGTCAACATTTCATATATTGGGAACTCTTTTGTAACAAGGGCACCGTTAAACTGTTCAGGAACAACCGATATACAACCTTTCCACAAATCTATTGACGAATACACCAAATCCCCTTGTTGTGCTTCATACCATGTTGACGGGCTATCTTCAAAATACATTCCTAACCATTCGGGAGGATTTTTACCTTTGCCTGCTTCACGAGGGCGAATGTCGCCAGTTTGTGAAAGCGTCATCACAACAACAGGTGTTTCAGGTGATTCTTGCGGGCGAACAATCGACTCTCGTCTACGCATTAATTGTGATATTTTTTTGCTAACCCAACCATCGGGTAATGTTTGTTGTTCTTGCACTTTAAATAAATGGTATTTGGGGTCTAATCTATGGCTTTCGTGCGAAGTCCAAACACTGCAAATATCTAATCCTGCACAATCATTGATTGCAGGAACATAATTGTCTGGATCAGCACAAAACCTCCTATATTCACCAAGAATTGTACCAGTTTGGTCGTCAGAAAGATGTCCGCCAGCAGAACCCCTGTATAAATCGTTTTTCTCCATCAATGCACCTGTGGAAGAATAACCGACATAATTGGCCTCAGCCATAAATACTTTGTAACTATTAGCGGAAAGGGCGGCAAGTATTGCCTGTTCCTCTGTCTTACCTTCTGCAAGCTGCGATTGATATACTCTTTCAAAAGAAGTTTGTTGGTCATAATTAAACTTTTTGAAAAACAATATAGATGTTTTGTTCTGTGCACCGGATTTTCTAAAAGCGTAGTCAGGCAATGAAACAACAGCCAGTATTCTGCCGTTTTTTACTAAATAATTTCTAAGCTGAGGACAATTGGATAGTTCGCCTTGATTATTAAATATACCATCTGGCAATACAAGACCCAAGAGACCATCTTTTTTAAGCATTTTAATGGACTTTTCAACAATGATATGTTCAGAGGGAATTTGTACCCGTCCAGCAGATATTTCAAAGTCTTCAAGAGAGCTTTTACCGAGCTGATCTTCATCTCCTTCTTTGATAGTATCACCAAAGGGCGGATTACCTACTACTACATGGAAGTTTTCTTCCCCAAGTCTTAACCTTTCTTTTGTGAACTCAGTATCAAGGCAGCTCTTATCACCTTCAATATTTGTATGTCCATCATGGTGTAGTAAAAGATTAATCTTACAAATTCGAGCGAGTATTTCGTGAATTTCGATACCATAAACCTGGTTAAGCGCAAAGTCTGTTTTTATTCGCTCAAGTTCACGTCGTCCGGCATAATCTTTGTCCAATCTATTCCACACTTGCAAAAGCACTTCCAGAAGGAATCCGCCGCTTCCGCACGTAGGATCAATAACATAATGATCGTGTTGAATGTCTAACATAGCAACTGTGAATCTTGAGAGTGGCCGCATAGTAAAATACTGTCCCAGTTCACCTCTAAAAATAGAACCGAAGAAGATTTCAAATGCCGCACCAATGTTATCGACGGACGTGTCCGTTATAGATATGTCTTGCAGTACCTTTACAACTTCAACAATTTTCTTATCTGACAGATTGATTGTAATTTGCTCAGGGAAAATCGTAGGATCGGCTAAGCAAGCCTGCTTGAATAACTCGTGAACCCTTGTTGCAACAGCCACATAAGTCTCGTTTGTTCCAACTTGGAATTGTCTCGGTGTATTATTAGGTGTATGCCTTTCATCTTCAACTTTGGCGAGCATTAATTTGCTCCATTCATCAAAAGCAAGAAGAGGATCTCGCTTACCTCCTGCCCAAATTATTGAATGAGCTCGTTTTACTTTAGACTCTAATTGATAATCTGTTGCTGCGTGTATATCGTGATTTCCAGGACCTGCAATATAAGTGTACTCGGGAATCTGTCCATACTGAACCGGAACAACATCCCGTGTGCCTTTAACATTCTCGCTTCTTTCAGTTGGTGGATAGTTAGCTACATCAAAAAATACAGATTCACCAAAACTATCAAACAATGCAATAGGGGCTCTAAGCGAATTTGCATTGCCAAACAACTGCTCAATCGCTTGATTTCGTTCTCTTGGGGATAATTGCTCTTTTTTATTCTCAATAACAAGATATGGATTTTGGCATCGTTCATCAGTATATACAACAATATCCGCAAAATCCTCGGGTGTTCTGCGCGGAACTACAACCTCCGTTCTGATACTGCGAGGGGTATATGCTTTTTCTAACACTAAAAAAGCAATAGTTCTCGCTCTTACCCATTCTTCCGGATCGGCCCAGTTATATGTTTTCTTTTGGTGAATATTGTAGGTTATCCTATCACCATGAATTTCAATCAGATTTCTCTGAATCGCATTCAAAATAAGCGGGTCGTTTTCAAAATCAATTCTATTTCTCATTTCGACTTCTCCTTTCAGAGTAAGCTACTCTGAAATTATACCACATTTCTACATTCCTTTCAATAGATTGCTAAGATTTTTTAGAATAATCCAAAAAAACTTATAATCAATGGTGGAGATGCTATAATTCTCAAAAGGAGTTGAAAATATGAGAACTTATACTAAAGAAGAAAAACAAGCGGTCATTGACCGTGTTATATCCGGTGAACCGTCGGCACATATCCTTGCTGACACCGGTATACCCAAAAGTACATTTTACAGTTGGTTACGCATTTATCGAGAGGAGCAAAATGCTGCCAATCGGAGAACAGTGGACATCCGCAATTTTCATTTGCTCGAAAATAAGGTGGCACGTTTGGAGAGTATCGTTGAAATTCTGAAATCCGCAACCTGCACGCCAAAGTCACCATTAAAACAGCGGTTATATGCCGCCGAGCAGCTTTACGGGAAATATAACGTGCACGTGATCTGCGATGCATTTGACATTCCCCGCGGAACGTTTTACAACCACGTTCCCCACAATAAGAAAGACAACACGTGGTATGCGAAACGCCGTGAAGAATTGCGGCTTCGCATACAGGAAATCTACGACGAAAGTAATCAGGTCTTCGGTGCTGCTAAAATTGCGGCAGTTATGAAAAGCGAAGGATTCAAAGTCAGTAATGAAATGGTGCGCACGCTTATGCGTGATATGGGATTGTTCAGCATCCGGCAGTCATCAAAGAAACTTTACGAGGACGAAGGCCGCAAGTATAAAAATCATCTCAACCAAGAGTTTGACACGAGCAAGCCGAACGAAGTGTGGGTTAGTGATGTTACCTATTTCAAGTACGGCGAAAATGCTTATTACATTTGCGCGATTATCGACCTGTTCTCACGTATGGTCGTGGGTTATAAAATTAGCAAGACCAACAGCACACAGCTTGTAAAATCTACTTTTCAAATCGCCTATAAAGCACGTCAGCCGGATTCGAGT
The DNA here is from genome assembly GCA_045533495.1 of Ruminiclostridium sp. Classification (GTDB taxonomy): domain Bacteria; phylum Bacillota; class Clostridia; order Oscillospirales; family Ruminococcaceae; genus Ruminiclostridium_E. The sequence goes on from JAZSHW010000065.1 coordinate 11,717, forward strand.
CTGATATTCCATACCGACCGCGGCGGTAACTACCGTTCCAAAACGATGAACGACTATATGCGGTCACTGCACATCACGCACTCTTTTTCGCGTGCGCACGTGCCGTATGACAATTCTGTAATGGAATCGTTCTTTGCTTCTTTGAAGCGCGAGGAATTGTATCGGACGAAGTATCGTTCGGAGGCAGACTTCCGAAGTGCGGTGGACAAGTACATAATTTTTTACAATACCAAGCGACCACACAAGAAGCTGCAATACAAGACTCCCGAACAGAAGGAAGAGGAATATGCCTTGAAGGACGCGGGTTTATAAGACACGTGCAGATAGACTGATGGGTTCTAAAAGGTTTGTTTTTTAATCTTCTAATTGCAAAATTTAAGATTTTCTGTTTTTAGTCCAGCTGATAAAAAGAAAATGCGACCTCGAAAAGCCGCATAAATACTGGGTTTTATAATAAAAACACCATTGAGTCTGAACTTGAGGGTTCAGATTTCAATGGTGTCTTTAGATGGTCGAGGCGACAGGATTTGAACCTGCGGCCTCTGCGTCCCGAACGCAGCGCTCTACCAAACTGAGCCACGCCTCGATCTGTATTTATTTTTTATCTCCACAGTTACGATTTTTTCGTAACTGTGGGTATTTATGTGGTCGTAACCGTTTTTAGCGGTTATTATATAATACTGTGCCAGCAAAGAAGTGGCTGTTTGTAAGGGGTTGTCGCAGTTTGGTGGATTTTACTCTAACCGTTCGGTATGGTATCCCGAACGCAGCGCTCTACCAAACTGAGCCACACCTCGATATTCAATTTTTTGTACCCAAAGTTTCACGAAAATATCGTATCTGTGGGATTTTATGTTGTCGTTGCGGTTTGTTCCGCTAATTTATAAATACTGTGCCACCGATAAAGTGGCTGTTTGTAAGGGGTTGTGG
>JAZSHW010000123.1:0-7935 GCA_045533495.1 Ruminiclostridium sp.
ATGATACCAACTGCGTCACCCAATGTAATTGTCTTGCCTGTTGCAAGACATGAACCATAGCACTTAGCACATACACCCTGATGAGCCTGGCAAGTAAGAACTGAACGAATCTTTACTCTTCCGGTACCTGAGTTTACAATAAGCTTTGCATCAGCATCTGTGATAAGCTTTTCTCTTGATACGAGAACATTGCCATCCTTGTCGCAGAAGTCTTCTGCAAGGAATCTGCCGATAAGACGCTCTTCGAGAGATTCGATAAGCTGCTTACCTTCACGTATCTCGTATATTTCAATACCATCTGTTGTACCGCAATCATCACTACGGATAATAACCTCCTGAGATACGTCAACAAGACGTCTTGTGAGGTAACCTGAGTCGGCAGTACGTAACGCTGTATCGGCAAGACCCTTTCTCGCACCTCTTGAAGAAATGAAGTATTCGAGGATATTAAGACCTTCACGATAGTTAGCTCTGATGGGGATTTCGATTGTTTCACCTGATGTGTTTGCAATAAGACCACGCATACCTGCAAGCTGTCTTATCTGGTTTGTACTACCACGGGCACCGGAGTCAGCCATCATAAAGATGGGGTTGTAGTCATCAAGACCACTTGTAAGTGCCTCTGTAACATCACTTGTTGCCTTGTTCCATACATCAAGTACTTTGGACTTTCTTTCCTGATTGGAAAGGAAACCGCTTTCATAGTATTCGTTGATTTCAAGTACCTTTTCATCTGCTGCTGCAAGAATCTCCTTCTTTTCTTCAGGAATAACCGCATCGCATACAGCAACTGTGATAGCTGCCTTTGTGGAGTACTTGAAGCCGAGAGCCTTGACCTTATCGAGAACCTGTGCAGTCATGGGAGTGCCATGTACCTTAAGACATCTGTCGATAATCTGACCAAGTTCCTTCTTTCTTACTTTGAAGCCGATTTCAAGATCAAACTTTGTCTTGGGATCGTTTCTGTCAACAAAGCCTAAATCCTGAGGAATATGCTCGTTGAATATGATACGACCTACTGTTGTTTCAATAAGAGCACTTTCGGGGCGTTCTGCACCTACATCCTTTGTTACTCTTACCTTTATCTTGGAGTGAATTGTGATGTCACCCTCATTATATGCCATAATAGCTTCGTTGAAGTCACGGAATACCTTGCCTTCACCCTTTTCGCCTTCCTTATCAATAGTAAGGTAATATGAACCAAGTACCATATCCTGTGTAGGAACTGTTACAGGGCGTCCGTCTGAGGGCTTTAACAGGTTCTTTGCCGCAAGCATAAGATTCTTTGCTTCTGCCTGTGCTTCATCAGAAAGGGGCAGATGCACCGCCATCTGGTCACCGTCGAAGTCAGCGTTGAAGGCTGTACATACGAGAGGGTGAAGCTTGATAGCACGACCCTCAACCAGTACGGGTGAGAATGCCTGGATACCAAGTCTGTGAAGTGTAGGAGCACGATTGAGAAGAACTGCGTGATCCTTGATAACTTCTTCGAGGATATCCCATACAACAGGATCCTTTGCCTGCTCGATCATCTTTCTTGCATTCTTGATATTGTTAGCTGAACCTCTTTCAACAAGTACCTTCATTACAAAGGGCTTGAAGAGTTCGATTGCCATTTCCTTAGGCAGACCGCACTGATCCATCTTAAGATCAGGGCCTACTACGATAACGGAACGGCCTGAGTAGTCAACACGCTTACCAAGAAGGTTCTGACGGAAACGACCCTGCTTACCCTTAAGCATATCGGAAAGAGACTTTAAAGGACGGTTGGAAGGGCCTGTTACCGCTCTGCCGTGTCTGCCGTTGTCGATAAGTGCGTCAACAGCTTCCTGTAACATTCTCTTTTCGTTTCTGATGATGATTTCAGGTGCGTGAAGCTCCTTCATCTTCATAAGACGGTTGTTTCTGTTTATAACTCTACGGTAAAGATCGTTAAGATCGGAGGTCGCAAAACGGCCACCGTCTAACATTACCATAGGACGAATATCAGGGGGAATTACGGGGATTGCATCAAGAATCATCCATTCGGGGCGGTTACCGCTCTGTCTGAACGCTTCTACAACATCAAGTCTCTTTAAGAGCTTTACACGCTTCTGACCCTGCTGTGTTTCCTGAAGCTCTGCCTTTAATTCTTCTGAGAGCTTGTCAAGATCAATTTCAGCAAGCATTTCCTTGATTGCTTCTGCACCCATTTCTGCTCTGAAATCATCTTCGTAACGCTCTCTCATATCAGCGTATTCTTTTTCATTAAGGAGCTGACCCTTTGTAAGACTTGTGTCACCGGGATCAACTACTATATACTTGGTAAAGTATAAAACTTCTTCAAGTCTCTTGGGTGATATATCAAGCATCTGACCTATACGGCTCGGTGTACCCTTGAAATACCATATATGCGAAACAGGAGCTGCAAGTTCGATGTGACCCATACGTTCACGTCTTACCTTGTTACGTGTTACTTCAACACCGCAGCGTTCACAAATCTTACCCTTAAAGCGGATTCTCTTATATTTACCGCAGGAGCATTCCCAGTCCTTCTGGGGTCCGAATATCTTTTCGCAGAACAGACCGCCCTTTTCAGGCTTCTGTGTACGATAGTTGATTGTTTCGGGGCGTTCTACTACACCGTAGCTCCATTCACGGATCTTGTCAGGTGAAGCAAGACCGATCATCATTGAATCAAAAGTATTAAATGCCAATTTACAGACCTCTATTCTTTAATAAATTTGTAGTTTCTTATTATCTTTAAACTAACCTCAGCTTAGCTTCGGATCACGATTATTCATCGTAATCGTCAGCATCGCCTTCATCGTCAAAGTCTCCGAGACCGAAATCGTCATCGTCGTCTTTTCCTGCATAGAATTCGCTGTCATCATCTATATCCTGTGTGATGAACGAGTCATCCATAGATTCTTCATCGGCAACATAATCAAATGTGTCATCGCCTGCGATTACGCCTACCTCATCGTCATCATCAAAGGTCTGCTTAAGGTCAATTTCATTCTTATCTTCGTCAAGCACCTTGATATCAAGACCGAGTGACTGAAGTTCCTTAATAAGAACCTTAAAGCTCTCAGGAACGCCTGCCTTAGGAACGGGATCACCCTTGACGATAGCCTCGTATGTCTTTACACGACCGATAATATCGTCAGACTTAACTGTAAGGATTTCCTGAAGTGTATAAGCAGCACCGTAAGCTTCGAGCGCCCAAACTTCCATTTCACCGAAACGCTGACCACCGAACTGTGCCTTACCGCCGAGAGGCTGCTGTGTAACCAGCGAGTAAGGACCTGTTGAACGAGCGTGGATCTTATCGTCAACGAGGTGGTGGAGCTTGAGGTAGTACATATAACCTACAGTTACAGGGCTGTCAAACTTTTCACCTGTTCTACCGTCGATAAGAACTGTCTTGGCGTCGGGGTTCATAGGAATTCTTGAGAAGTCAATCTTCGCTGTATCCTTGTCCTTGTAATCAGCTCTTTCAGCTTCTGCCTTTGCAAAGCATTCACGAATATCTGATTCGTGAGCACCATCGAATACAGGTGTCATTATATGCCAGTCAAGAGCCTTACAAGCAAAACCTAAGTGTACTTCAAGCACCTGACCGATGTTCATACGTGAAGGTACGCCGAGAGGGTTAAGAACGATGTCTAAGGGAGTACCATCGGGTAAATAAGGCATATCTTCCTGCTTTAAGATACGGGAAACGACACCCTTGTTACCGTGACGGCCCGCCATCTTATCGCCGACAGAGATCTTTCTCTTCTGTGCAATATAGCATCTTAGTACCATATTTACACCGGGAGCAAGCTCATCGCAGTTCTGTCTTGTAAATACCTTGACATCTACGATTATACCGCTTTCACCGTGAGGAACACGGAGCGAATTATCTCTTACTTCTCTTGCCTTTTCACCGAAGATAGCACGAAGAAGTCTTTCTTCTGCTGTAAGCTCTGTTTCACCCTTAGGTGTTACCTTACCTACCATGATATCACCTGAGTGAACTTCAGCACCGATACGAATGATACCTCTTTCGACGAGGTCCTTAAGTGCATCTTCACTGAGGTTGGGAATATCCTTTGTGATTTCTTCAGGTCCGAGCTTGGTGTCACGACATTCAAGCTCATATTCTTCTATATGGATTGATGTGAATACATCGTTATAAACAAGCTTTTCGTTGATGAGAACGGCGTCTTCGTAGTTATAACCTTCCCATGTCATAAAGCCGATAAGAGCATTCTTACCGAGTGAGATTTCACCCTGGCTTGTAGCAGGACCATCAGGGAGTACATCACCCTTCTTGACAGTCATACCCTTTGCAACCGCAGGCTTCTGGTTCACACAAGTACCCTGGTTGGAACGCTTGAACTTGATAAGCTTGTAGGAATGTTCCTGACCGTAATCATCTGTTACAATGATTTCGTCAGCACTTACCTTTGAAACAACACCATCCTGCTTTGCAAGTACAACAGCACCTGAGTCAACAGCTGCCTTGTATTCCATACCTGTACCTACCATAGGATTCTGTGTTACCATCAGAGGAACAGCCTGACGCTGCATGTTCGCACCCATAAGAGCACGGTTCGCGTCATCGTTTTCAAGGAACGGGATCATAGCTGTAGCTACAGATACTACCATCTTAGGTGAAATATCCATATAGTCTACTCTGTCACGTTCAACTTCGAGAATTTCTTCACGGTAACGTGCATTTACACGCTTTCTTGCAAATCTGCCCTTTTCATCGAGGGGTTCGTTTGCCTGTGCTACAACGTAGTTATCTTCTACGTCAGCTGTCATATATACAACTTCATCAAGGACAATGCCTGTTTCCTTGTCCACCTTGCGGTAAGGAGCTTCGATAAAGCCGTACTTGTTGATCTTTGCAAAGGATGCAAGATAAGAGATAAGACCGATGTTAGGACCTTCAGGAGTTTCGATAGGACACATTCTGCCGTAGTGAGAATAGTGTACGTCACGAACTTCGAAGCCTGCACGATCACGGGAAAGACCGCCGGGACCGAGTGCAGAAAGTCTTCTCTTATGTGTAAGCTCTGCAAGAGGGTTATTCTGATCCATAAACTGTGACAGAGGAGAAGAACCGAAGAATTCTCTTATTGCTGCCACAACAGGACGGATATTTATAAGGGAGTTGGGTGAGATTGTATCGGATTCCTGAGCCTGAAGACCCATTCTTTCACGGATAACTCTTTCCATTCTTGCGAAACCGATTCTGAACTGGTTCTGAAGAAGTTCGCCTACAGAACGGATACGTCTGTTACCTAAGTGGTCGATATCGTCAACTGTACCAACACCTTCGCAAAGGTTGATAAAATAGCTTACAGATGCGAAAATATCATCAAGTGTGATGTGCTTGGGAACAAGTCTTTCAGCATTTTCTCTGATAGCATTTGTGAGCTTTTCTTCATCATCGCCGCACTTTTCAAGGATTTCAGCAAGAACCTCGAAAGAAACCTTTTCGTTTACACCAAGTGCTTCAGCGTCGATAGAAGCAGGAATATAGCCTGCAATATCAACCATACCGTTACCAAGTACCTTTACTTCCTTACCTTCAGAAAGTACAACGCACTCCTTAACGCCTGCCTGCTCGATAGCCTCAGCCTTTTCGTAGGTAATGTACTCACCTTCTTCAGCAAGGATCTCACCTGTCAGGGGGCTTACGATGGGATTTACAGTCTTGTGGCCTGCTATTCTTGACGCAACGCCTAACTTCTTATTATATTTATAACGGCCGAATCTTGCTAAATCATATCTCTTTGCATCAAAGAAGAGTGCGTCGAGGTGATTCTGTGCTGATTCTACTGTAGGAGGTTCGCCCGGTCTTAATTTTCTGTAGACTTCGAGTAAAGCTTCCTCTGTGTTCTTTGTTGTGTCCTTCTCGGTTATTGTCTGAACAATGCGGGGATCCTCGCCGAATAAATCTGTAAGATCGTCGTCTGTGTTGACACCGAGTGCACGGATAAGGGTGGTTGCAGGAATCTTTCTGTTCTTATCAATACGAACATAGAATACATCGTTGGGATCCATTTCGTATTCGAGCCATGCACCACGGTTGGGGATGACTGTGGACTTGAACAGCTTCTTACCTGTCTTGTCATAATCGAAATCGTAATAAACACCGGGAGAACGAACGAGCTGAGATACGATTACTCGCTCTGCACCATTGATAACGAAGGTACCGCTATCGGTCATCAGAGGGAAATCTCCCATAAATATTTCGTTTTCCATAACCTCACCGGTTTCGGTGTTTCTGAGCTGTGCCTTTACTCTTAAAGGTGCAGCATAGGTTACGTCTCTTTCCTTACATTCTTCGATTGTGTACTTGGGATTATCGTCGATTCTGTAATCAACAAAAGTCAGTACAAGCTTGCCGTTGGCGTCGGTAATAGAAGAAATATCCTTGAATACTTCCTTTATACCTTCGTCCAGAAACCACTGATATGAGTCCTTCTGTATCTCGATTAAGTTAGGCATTTCTCTAACTTCGTCGATCTTTGAAAAGCTCATTCGGGTATTTCTACCAAGATTTACCTTCTTGACATTCACCATTGGTTTTACCACTCCTTAAAATAATAACATCATAAAAGACCGTCTGAATTCTGCTCGTGATTTCGCTGTGCAAAAGGTTTTAAAGCCCTTTTTCACAGTGCGGAAGTGAACCTCCCGAATACGCATAAACGCATATAAATCCATTATGATACATTTTATAATGATACCACAAATTTCTTCATTCGTCAATAGTTAAATCGCTTAAAATTAACGATTTATGGAAGTGTTTCGACAGTATTTTTTAATTATTTTGACGAAATATACAAAACTATATGCTAATTTTATATGTACATATTCGTTTTAGGAATGTCAAAAAACTAAAACGAGTCCATTGTCAACAAGGCTTATTTATATTATCGTTGACTTTCTAATTATGATATGTTATACTTATACCAAATCAGGCAACAATATCTACCGTTGTGTATACAAGGAGAAAACTAATGAAAATCGAATACCACAGTACTGTTATTGAAATTATCAAAGGCGACGGGTGGAGAAAAGCAATGGAGAGTCAATTGCCTATTCTGTTTAGGGATGACGAAGATAAAATAAGTCTCTTACAGTTTTATTCTGCATTTTGCGATAAGGACGGAAACTATCTTTTTAATAAAGGGAATACATATTATTATCCTCTGACCGTTGTGTATAAAAACAACAAGTGGGAAACAAGGTGGATAAGCTGGGATGTGGACTTATCTCAGAATGACAAACCACGTGAATATCCCTTGTGGACAGAGTGTAACGTGTATGTTGATTATATTCCTTACGCTCTGTACTATAACGATATAACAGTTTCTCTGTGTGATGATAAGGATATAGAGCCATCATGGAAAGAGCTGCTCTTAAATAAAGATCTGTTCTGGTCCAGAAGAGGACACATATTGCCTGTCATTTGTAGGATTATAAAAAAAAGCTGTATGGGCAGATACAGCCAGAACTTTGTTGATGCCGTTTCTCTGCAAACAGAAAAACAATTGATTGCTTTGTATGGTGATAATCTTAAAACTATCAAATTTCAGTTTAGCTTTGATCCCGACCACGACAAATTGTATACCGAATATAAAGGCAAAAAATATCTGGCAATTACACTTATCGGAAGGCTTGGTTATTCTATAGAAATTTGTGTCAGCTGGGAGGGAGAAACAACCACTGACAGTTTTATAAACAGAGATGATGTAATATTTACGCTTGATGAATATCATCCCAATGGTTTTGCCGCAAACCCTAAAGAGATAAAAGATTTTTTAATGAAACAGCACGGGAGATAAAACTCTGAAATGAAGAAAAAGACAAAATAACCCCAAAATTATAAACATCACAACGGGCGACCATTTGTCGCCTGTTAAATTGTTGTTTGAACGCGTGGCGTTC
>JAZSHW010000093.1:0-13666 GCA_045533495.1 Ruminiclostridium sp.
GGAGACATGTGCATTCCGCCTGCTACAAGACCTGCAATGTGAGCCATATCTACCATGAGATATGCGCCTACTTCCTTTGCGATAGCGGAGAACTTTTCAAAATCGATAGCTCTGGGGTATGCGCTGGCACCTGCTACGATGAGCTTGGGCTGGTGTTCCTTAGCTAAAGCTAAAACTGTATCATAGTTTATCATACCTGTTTCATCATCAAGACCATAAGGTACGAAATTGAAGTACTTACCTGAAATATTTACAGGTGAGCCGTGTGTGAGGTGTCCGCCGTGAGCAAGGCTCATACCGAGAACTGTATCACCGGGATTTAAAAGTGCGAAATATACTGCTGTGTTAGCCTGTGCACCTGAGTGTGCCTGAACATTTGCAAACTTTGCTCCGAAAAGCTCGCAAGCACGATTGATAGCGATATTTTCAACGATATCAACATCTTCGCAACCGCCATAGTAACGCTTGCCGGGATAACCCTCTGCATACTTGTTTGTAAGAACGCTACCCATTGCAGCCATAACTGCAGGAGATACGATGTTCTCACTTGCGATAAGCTCGATGTTTCTTCTCTGACGACCAAGCTCAAGGTTCATTGCGTCTGCTACATCGGGATCAAAGCCCTTAAGGTAGCCGATTGTGTCTACTAAATCTTTGTACATTTTTTATTTGTCCTTTCCGGTATATTTGAAGTCCGACTGTTTACAGCCGTCTAAACGATACTTGATTAATTATACATCAAGGTTTGCAAGAAGATCAAAGTTTTCCTTCATTGCGGGATAAAGCTTTTTATAAAGCTCATAAACCTTTTCATACTTTGCAGAGTTTTCTGCGATGGGTTCCTGAATTCTTTCAGGCTTGATAACTGCCTTACAAGCCTCTGGAACTGAACTGTAAATACCTGCGCCAACTGCCGCAAGAAGTGCAACACCAAGTGCGGGTCCTTCCTTATTGGCAGTAGTTTTTACCTGGCAACCATATAAATCAGCAAGCATCTGACGCCATAAGGGAGATGTACCGCCACCGCCGCAGGCCATCATATCGTCAATGCTGATATTCATTTCACGCATAACCTCAACGCAGTCACGCAGTGAATAGGAAACGCCCTCCATAACTGCACGGAGCATATCCTTTTTCTTGTGCATTGAAGAAAGACCTACGAAAGCACCTCTTACATTAGGATCAAGGTGAGGTGTTCTTTCACCGTTAAGATAAGGCATATAAAGAAGTCTGTTAGCACCGATAGGCACGCTGTCAGCCTCTTTATCCATAAGATAATAGGGATCAACGCCCATTGAAAGAGCAGTTTCCATTTCAGCCCATGCAAAGTTATCTCTGAACCACTTGAGTGAAAGTCCGGCAGACTGGGTAACACCCATAACATGCCAACAACCCGGAACTGCACAACAGAAGGTATGTACTCTGCCCTTCTGGTCAATTGAAATATCAGATGTATGGGCAAAAACAACGCCGCTTGTACCGATGGTTGTGAAAGCCTTACCATCCTCTACAACACCTGTACCAACTGCAGCCGCAGCGTTATCACCTGCACCGCCTACTACGGGAGTACCTTCCTTAAGGCCTGTTGCCTTTGCTATTTCCTTTGTGATAGTACCTGTGATGTCAGGGCTTTCATAAACCTTAGCTAAAAGGCTCTTGTCAATACCAAGCTTTGTAAGCACTTCATCAGACCAGCAACGGTTAGGAATATCTAAAAGTTGCATACCTGATGCATCTGAAACCTCTGTTGCGTATTCGCCTGTGAGCATAAATCTTATATAATCCTTAGGGAGAAGAATATGACGGCACTTTTCATAAATTTCAGGCTCGTTGTTCTTTACCCACATGATCTTTGCTGCTGTAAAGCCTGTGATGGCAGGGTTTGCTGTAATTGCTATAAGTCTGTCGTGACCTACCTTTTCTGTAATCTCAACAACTTCCTTACCTGTACGCTGGTCGCACCAGATAATACTGTTTCTCAGCACCTTATTGTCGCCATCGAGCATTACAAGACCATGCATCTGTCCCGAAAGACCTACGCCCTTGATATCCTCGGCAGGAACACCGCTCTTTGCAACAACATCTCTGATGCTGTTTACACACGAATTCCACCAGTCAAGAGGATCCTGCTCTGCATATCCGTTACGGGGAGTATAAAGCGGATATTCGTAAAGTGCAGAAGCAACGGGAGTACCATCTTCGCTGAAAAGTACGGTTTTTGTACCTGATGTACCTATATCAACGCCTAAAATGTACGCCATAATTATTTCTCCTTTTGTAATTTCTGTCATTACGCTTAAACCTATAGCAAAGCGTTTACAAATACACATTAATTATAATATAAATTACGTTCCTTTGTCAATAGAAAAAGACGCTTTATGATTTAAGAAAATAACTCAATTATTAAGCGAATTTTGGTGATTTTGCCCACCATAAAGAAAAATAGGCATAATTTACAATTTGTCATTATTTTTCCTTGACTTTTTAGTAATTAATACATATAATATTATTAAGGACAAGAAACGCCCTTCAGATTTCAGAGATAGAAAGGTCGGATAAAAATGGCAAAACGCAGAATAGGAATTTTAACAAGTGGTGGCGACTGCCCCGGACTCAACGCTACAATAAGAGGTGCCGCAAAGGCGTGCTATACCTTATTCGGCGAGGATGATGTAGAAATTATCGGCATTTCAAACGGATTTGACGGTCTTATCAGAAACAACTGCCGTATTATGAAGCCTGAAGAGTTCTCAGGAATTTTGACCCAGGGCGGTACTATACTCGGAACAAAGCGTACTCCCTACAAAATGATGCAGGTCATCGAGGATGATAATATAGATAAGGTTGCCGAGATGAAAGCTACCTACAAAAAGCAGAAGCTTGATTGCATACTGACACTTGGTGGCAACGGCACACATAAAACTGCAAATCTTCTTTCAGAAGAAGGTCTTAACATAATCGGTCTACCCAAAACTATCGACAATGATATCTGGGGTACCGATGTTACATTCGGCTTCCACACCGCAGTAGATATCGGCACAGAGGTTATCGACAGAATCCATACCACTGCCACATCCCACCGCAGAATCATGGTAATAGAGATAATGGGAAATAAAGCAGGCTGGCTTACACTTTATTCAGGTGTTGCAGGCGGTGCAGATATCGTGCTTATCCCCGAAATTCCATATAATATAAACAAGGTCATTGATGCTTGCGAAAAGAGAATGGAAGCAGGTAAAATGTTCTCGATCATTGCTGTAGCAGAAGGTGCTATGGATAAGGATGAGGCTAAGATGAAAAAGAAAGAGCGTGCCAAAAAGCGTGCAGAAGCAGGAGAAACCACTGTAACAAGCCGAATTGCAAAGCAGATCGAAGCAGCAACCGGCGTTGAATCAAGAACGGTTGTTCCCGGTCATATTCTTCGTGGTGGTAGCCCCTCAGCTTATGACAGAGTCCTTGCTACAAAATTCGGTGCAAGAGCAGCTATGCTTATAAAGAATGAAAAATACGGCTACACCGTTGCAAAGATCGGCAGCGACATCTGCGAAAACAAGCTGTCCGACGTTACAATGAAAACAAAATTTGTACCCGAAAACGACAAGCTTGTTATCACAGGCAGAAATATAGGTATCTCCTTTGGTGATTGATATTATAAACAGCAAAACCCTCCCGAAAGGGAGGGTTTTTTGTTGTAAAAAGCCGTACCTCTGACGGGATACGGCTTTTTTATCACTTTGTAATAAGCGGAGTCATATCTCCGAAAATCTGTTTCTGGAGATCATAGGACATATCGGGATTTGCACTCAAAATACGATGTGCTCTTTCAATATAGGAAAGAATGTCCACGTTATCATACGTCTTCTTATCCGATTTTCCTTCTACTATACTATCAAGTGCCTTTGCAGAGTGAGTATAGAATTCTTCTTCATAAGCCGCTGTAAAGGCACGATTCTTTATTCCTGCCTGCTGAGCGATAAACTTATCACTGTAATTTATCACATAGCACTTTGTGAGCTTTGCAAATTCCTTTTCGGCAAGCTTTATAAGCTTGTTCTTTTCTTCAATCTTATTATCGTCAAAAGGACAGATAACATCGGAATTATCAAGATAATTATCATTGAGTGTAATAGTTGACAGAATGATATTATTTCCATACTTTTCGGTAAGGAAATCAGCAAGCTTCTTCACACATTCCTTTACATAAGATGTACTGATTTTCTTACTTTCATAAGGAAGTACCTGCTTATCTTCTGACAAGAACGCCTTGAATATTCTTGTCGACTCACATCTTGCAGTATAAGCAAAATATGTATCGTTATGAATATAAATCGGACGGATTATCTCATTAAAATCTACAATTATCCACTGAGAAGGGTTACTAAGCTTTTCAAATCTCTTCTTTGCAAGCTCTTTGTAAAGCAGTGTGTGAGAATCCACATAGCTATAGTCAACCTCTAAAGGTTTAGAAAACGCTGTAAGAACAGAACAATCATTTACTGCCGTACCACTTGCAGCTACAGAACATTCTGCGATAATTTCCTTAAGATTTGTACCGCCAAGCATATCCACAGCAACAGGTCTGTTCTTTTTATAATACTCAGAAACCAGCATTGTAACCGCAGTCCTGTTCTGTCCGCCAATTATCAGCTGAGCACACTTCAGATAGAAGTCAAGATTTCTGAGGTCTAATCTGCAGTCAGGGATAATTCCGTTTTTATCGAAATAATCCGCAAGCACCTTTGCAAGAAGTTTCTTTGCATAAAGATCAAGTCTTATAATTTCTGAAATATTTTCATTTTCAAGGCTGTTCTTTGTGAGACTGTGAATAGCACCACAGACTTTCTGAAGAGTTTTATTCTCGCCAAAGTCATAACTGCTCACAAGCTCAGAAAGACTACCGGGAGCATTTTTCTTCATATTCTGGAGGTCATCGAAATTCGCACTTATAAAATCAGTGCTGAGATTTGATATTATAATATCAGCCGCAACATTGTTACCGAAGAAAAAGTTCTCACAATCAGACTTTTTGATTGCCTCAAAATAATCCCCTACCATTGAAAGCCATAGCTTGCTATCACGCTGTAACGAATAGCTTTGTGCGTATAAATCGCCCTTTGCTATACTTATTACAGCATCGGAGATATTCTGTGCAAATCTTTTATCACGGCAGACCGCATAGCTTGTGCCGGCCTTATTGATATATCCCGGGTAATAGCCCGAAACATCCACAACAACGGGATTTACCTTTCTTATAAAGTAGCTTTCCATATCAAATAAAAGCTTACCGTCAAGAGCCGTATCCTCTGTTTTTATAAATCTTCCGTTTCTGTAATAAAGCTTAGGATCTGTCACCTTTACAAGAATTATCTTTTTCTTGTCATAAACAGATCTTACTGCGTCAATATATCTGTCAAGAAGCGGTTTCCACATTTCATTTTCTGTTATATCAACAAGCTTTAACTTATTCTTGTTTTCAGCAAAGAAGCGTGAATGTCTGAACGCCTTGCCGCCCGAATAAAGAACACCGTCAAGCTCATAATGAAGAACTGTAGCCGTATAGTAAAAATCAAGAACCAGGCAGTCTTTCTTATTTTCGGCAAGATATTCATTAAAATTCTTTGTCAGATTCCAATAAAGCGGCGTTACACCGTCACGATACTGTCCCTCTTCCACTTCTATTTTTTCACCGCATAAGGTAAGCTGTGAAATAAACAAATGCGAACGGTCTGTAAGTGCTTCTTCATTGTTTTTTAAAAGTTCAGAAATAAGAGCAGAGCCATTGAGTGCAAAGCTGACATCCTTATCAGGACGCTGATATCTTGCATAAGTTATCTTATCGCCGAGAGTTGATTTCACCTGACTGAGATACTTTGCATAATCGGAATTACCGAAAATACTGCGATTGGACTCCGTCAATACCACTGCGTGACGCATTGATGTGCCTCTCGTCATCGCATAAGGTATATAACCTGTAAAGTCATTTCTTACTTTACCTGTTTTTCCGTCTCTTGCCAGTCTGAGACAAAGGAGTGCACCGATATTTTCAAACTTTGTTACAGCCTTTCCCGGAATTACAGAGCCTATAGAATAAGCGACGCTTACACTTCTGCCATCCTTTGTGGTCACTATATCATATTCACAAAGAGTACCAAGTCCGCAACCAACTATGAAATCTGCTCCGTATTCGGCAAGCTTCGTCGCATATCTACGCCAGCTTTCCTTTACTACAGGAGTGTGTTTTTCTTTCCAGTTGCAGTATACTACAACAAATTCCGCACCCTGACTCTTTATCGTTCCGATAGCAGACGATATATCAATATCAATGGTTGTGCTTAAAAATCCTACCTTGATATTCTTTATATCAACTATCCTGAAGCGTTCTCCGTTTATCTCCCCTGCCCCTGAAGAAAAAGCAGATATAGGATAATCAAGGAGAGCTTTAGGTGTTTTTCTTGCAAGCTTTCCGCTGAGTGCAACAGAATCTATACCGCCCGCACACAAGGTTTCAATCAGCGTTGACGGGCTGTTATTAACATTTTCGTTCTCATAGGTATAGGCTTTTTCGTCATTGACATCAGTGTCAAGTGCCGCTACAGAAAAATCAGAAGAACCGAACACTTCACCCAGTGAAGACAATGTATAATCAAAGCCAAAGCCTCTTACAAGAGCATCGTGCTGTGTCGCTGCACAGGTAGAAATATCGCCGCCAAGCATGATAAGGCACTTGTGATTATCATTCTGAAGCTCACCGCCTTTAAGAGTGTATCTTCTGACATAGTCCCTGTTTATATTCTTTTCAAAACGCTCAAGTTTTCTATCGGCGGGTGACTGTTCTGTCTGCTTTACAGAAGATAGCTGAAGCTCTACATGCTCACTGCCGTTACTTATCTTTTCAATATGATTTATAATTTTAAAGCTTCTTACTTTAAAGCGTACTTTCCCTGATATTCCCGAAACATCAATTTTGCAATCGGTAGTGCCGCTATACTGTAAAAAGGTATACTTATCGTTGCATTCTCTGTCTATGTAGACTTTGTATCCGTCAGAGTCGGAGTCATCCATCCAGCAAAGAATAACGGTATTCTCTCCACCCTTGCTTGCAACAAGATTACGGGGAGTCTTCATAGGGCAAAGTGATACTATCTGAGATTCTGCAAAATAATTATCGGGGCCGTCTGCAATTCTGAAAGCCTTTATCTTGTAGTCTATAACTACGCCGTTCTGACAATTTCTGAATACCGCTCTTGTCTTATTGGTGTTCAACTGACCGACAAATCGGTTTTTTCCGTGAGGAGATGCAAATACACGGTATCCATCTGCATAAGGAACATTGTCCCAGGTCAGTGATACAGTGTTTTCAGCCGTTCCGGTTTCCACGGGAAATTTAGGCTGACCTTCGCAAAGCTGTTTATAGTTCATATCAAAATTTCTCCCTTGCTTGCACAATTAAATGTTGTTGAGTATCCAGTTTACAAAAGACGCTCTTTCTGCATCTGCGGATACAACCGACGGTTTTTCAACAGGTTTGTTCAATATTCTGTCATAGTGCTGCTGAAGCTTGTCGAAATGCTTGTAGAAATTATAGTAACCGCCTATATAATGCTGCACGTCGTCTATTCTTACACGATAACTGTCGTGGCGTACACAGAAGGTTTCTGCCACACCAAGAGGATTTTTCATATACATTGCAAATTCGGGATACAGATAACCGTTAAGCATATAATGTGCCCTTCTGTAGATGGTTCTTATAAAGGCCTCTGTGTTGAACTTCTGCATATAGGATGCATTCAGCTTCTTTGTATTCACTCGCTCGTAAAGCTCGTAAGCCGCCATAAGTAATTCGAGGAAAGTATGGAAGGTGGTATCCTGATTGAAAATCCTCGTAAGATTTTCGTTTGCGTTGCGAAGTCCGAAGTTGAGATACTTTTCTTCCGTATCATACATCGTAACCTCATTAACCGAGTATGCGATCCAGTGATCACAGAAACGTGTATAGTCATTTTCAATAAAGTAATCGAGCGCTCTCTTTGCAGCGTTCAGAAATCTTTCATCACCTGTAACGCTGTATGCACGGGCAAGTGCAAAGGTTGCTTCTCCATCATAGTAAACTATTCTGTCACGTTCCTTACGCTTGTAATCAGGATAACTCAACACGTGATAATAACTGCCGTCGGCCTCCTGACAATCAAGTATGGAATTTGCTATCTTTCTTATAAGCTCCTTATATTTATCACTCTTGAATACCTGCATATATGTAGATAAAGTGATAATAGCCACCGCATTACCGCCAAGCTTTATTTCATCTGCTTTTCTTTCGATAAGGTAAGCGTGGTCATCATCAGGGCTTTCTATACTGCCAAGCATATATCCTATAGCACTTTCTATCTTTGGAATAAGCGCTTCATCTTTTGTGGTATCATACTGCATAATAACACTCCAGATAGTACCTGCGTGTCTTAAAATATTATAAGTTATGAAATGGAAGTCGTTTACCGGATTAACGCCATAATCGAATTTTCCGTTTTCATCTATTGCGTTTGCAAGATATACGGAAGAACGTCTTATAACTCTGCCGATATCTTCCTTTGTAAGCTCCTTCATTACCCTTCTGCCGTAATTTTCTTCATCAGGATAGAGCTTGTATGTCTTCATATCATCGTCACAGATATATCCCACCGTAGTAAACTCTATAACATTTCCGGGGATAGATTTAAAACGGGTATTTCCGATATTAGCAAAGTACTCTCTTATTTTAGCCACATTAAGCTGACAGGATTTATAATCAATGAGACCGCCGCAATTAAGCTGTGCTTCGAGGAGTGCTGTATCAAAATCCACATCAAAGCTGATGCCTTTTTTAAAAAAGAATTCTCTTGCTTCCTTAACCCCCGCGATATAGCTTTTATAGGAAACTATTTTGCAGTAATTTACAAAATCGACTTTCAGCCAGAGAGTATCCGTATTATTTTCCGTGACGAATTTCTCAGCCTTTTTGCACGCCTTTTCAAAAGCATCGGAAATATCATATTCTGCCGCCGAGAAAACTCTTGCACGAAAAGTTCCGTCTGTCACAGAAATAAAGCATACCGCTTTAGCGAACAGTGTTCCTGCTATGCCATCCTGTACAGTTGATAATATGTAGGGATCGCCTTTTATAAATTTTTCAAGTGCGTTTTTCTTTGCATTAAAAATGTCCAAATAAGGATTTTTCTTTGTTGTAGTTTTAGCCAAGGTCATCCACCTCTCCTTTTTGTTAAAAATCTTTAACAAAAATGAATTTATTCATATTAATTATAGCAGATTTAACAAAAAAAGTCAACGGATTTAACTGACATTGTAAAACAAGATCTCGCATTAAAAGTACCACTTGAAAAATCGACAAAATAATGCTATACTTGTATCTATAAACAAGAACTATATGCATTCTGCTTTTGAGGAAGGAAAGAAAAGCTATGATAAACGATATTCAGGAAAAGATACTGAAGCTTAAGGAAGAAAAGAATTGCTGCATACTTGCTCACAGTTATGTAGCAAAGGAAATAACAGAAGTTGCAGACTTTGTCGGTGACAGCTTTCAGTTATCTGCTGCTGCTAAAAACGTTGATAATGAAATGATACTTTTCTGCGGTGTTCACTTTATGGCAGAAACTGCAAAAATACTCTCCCCCGATAAAAAAGTAGTATTAGCCGCACCCCACGCAGGTTGTCCTATGGCAGAACAATTCACACCCGATGAAGTGGTAAAGTTTAAAAATGAGCATCCTGATTTTGCAGTAGTTTCCTATATAAATACAACTGCGGCTTTAAAACGCGTTACTGATGTCTGTGTAACATCTGCCTCTGCTCTTAATGTTGTCGGCAATATGGAAGAAGAAAACATCCTTTTCATACCTGATATAAATCTTGGTAGCTATGTAAAAGATAATTTCCCTGAAAAAAATATCGTTTTATGGAATGGCGGATGCCCGATTCACGGAAGGATGACAGCCGCCGATGCTGAGAACGCAAAAAAACTTCACCCTGATGCTCTTTTGCTGGTACATCCCGAATGTCCTCCTGAGGTGTGCAAAAAAGCTGATTACATAGGCTCTACAGGCGGAATTATGAAGTATGTAGATGAACACCGACACAGCGAATACATAATAGGTACAGAAATAAGCATTGCAGAACTCCTTTCCTACAAGTACCCTGAAAAAAAATTCTACCCGATGCATAAAGGTCTTATCTGCCCCGATATGAAGGAAACAACCCTTATGGACGTTTACAAAGCGTTACTTGGTACAGGCGGTCTTGAAATAGAAATGAGTGACGAATATATCGAAAAGGCTTCAGGCTGTATAAACAGAATGTTGGAGCTTAATAAATAAAAAAGTAATATAAAACCTTCCCCTGTCATACATTTAAAGAAATGTGATTTTAAGGGAAGGTTTAATTATGTTTGAATTTCTTAAAAAGCAAAAGAAAAATGATAGTTATAATAAAAAGCTTGACGACTACATCACACGTATGCAATACATACAAAGCCGCCTTGAAAAAGTCAGACAGTTATTCAATAACGAATCCGCCCCTGAAAGAATTGAGGCGTTTATATACGAAGAAAAAGCACTTATGATAAGGCTTGATCATCTTATTAAATCGGCAAAGGATGATGGAATATCTGTGGATATTCTTTCCTATAATAAAGATGACAGCTCAGATATCTGATATAAGTCGTTTCCATTCTTCAACCAGTCTTTCCTGCGACCAGGCGGCATTGGCGGGACTGGTGGAAGGAAGCTTCATTGCCTCTATGCCTGTATCGCCAAGACACAACTTATTATATAAATTGTATGAAAGAGTTCCATTTGTAAAGATTCTTGTAACATCACTGTTTTTCAGTATTTGTGACAAATCATTCGGTACGGCATTTTTTACAGAGCTGTCGGACGAGCCTGTAATATCACAGGAATGTATCACATCCCACAAAGCAATGTTATTTGCGAGTAAGAATTCTTTCTTTTGCTCCACTGTCTGCGGACAATCACAGTCAAAAACCGAAGATATCACTTTCCAGAAGCGATTCTGAGGGTGACCATAGAAAAATTGTACTTCTCTTGATTTTACTGACGGAAAAGAACCTAAAATAAGAATTTTACTGTTTTTATCAAAAACAGGCGGTATATTGTGGTATGTCATTTCTACACCTCTTTTCTGATATAATTCTACCATAAATCTGTTATGAAATCAAGAAAATAAGAGGCGAAACAACAAGTCAGAAAATTAAGCAAATCGAAGAAAAAACAAGAGAATTAAAGAGAATAACGAATATATTTAAAGTCAATAAAATTTTCTGAAATATTAAACGAGAAAACGAGAGAAACAGAGAAAGTGACAGAGATTTAAAGAGAAATCTTGTTATATTTAAAATTTGTTTAAAAAACCTATTGACAAGTGCCTTTCACTTGTGTATAATACTAAATGTTGTTTAAAAAACATAAAATTCAGGAGGAAAAAAGAATGTCAACTTATATGCCCAAAGCTGAAACTGTTGAACGTAAGTGGTATATTTTAGACGCAGCAGGCAAGCCCTTAGGTCGTGTTGCTGCAAAGGCTGCTCACATTCTCAGAGGCAAGCACAAGCCCACATTCGCACCCCACTGCGACTGCGGCGATCACGTAATCGTAATCAACTGCGAAAAGGCAGTTCTCACAGGTAACAAGCTCGAAGACAAGTACTACAGATGGCACACCGGCTGGATCGGCGGACTTAAGGAAGTTCAGTACAGCAAGTTAATGGCTGAAAAGCCCGAAAAGGCTATGCAGCTCGCTATCGAGGGAATGCTTCCCCACAACTCAATCGGCCGTAAGGCTGCAACAAGAATGCGTCTTTACAGAGGTGCAGAACACAAGAATGCAGCACAGAAGCCCGAAGAATACAAATATTAAGGAGGGATAACAATGTACGAATCAAAGCCTTATTACTACGGCACAGGTAGAAGAAAGCACTCTGTTGCAAGAGTACGTGTTTATCCTGGTAGCGGTACAATCACAATCAACGGTCGTGACATCGAAGATTACTTCGGTCTTGACACATTAAAGCTCATCGCTCGTCAGCCTCTCGCCCTCACAGGCACAACAGAGAAGTTTGACATCATCTGCACAGTAGCAGGCGGCGGTGTTACAGGTCAGGCCGGTGCTATCCGTCACGGTCTTTCAAGAGCATTACTTCAGTACAGCGACGAACTCCGTCCCGTACTCAAGAAGGCAGGCTTCTTAACTCGTGACCCCAGAATGAAGGAAAGAAAGAAGTACGGCTTAAAGGCTGCACGTCGCGCTCCTCAGTTCTCCAAGAGATAATTTCAGCCCTTACAAACCTCGTATTTATGCGGTTTGGGGCATACAAAAACAGAAAAGTGTCATTTTTCTGTCATTATTTCAAGGACAAATCCCGTTGTTGCAAAACAACGGGATTTTTTGTATCCTCTTGTATTATGCAAGTTTAAGCGATATTAAATCCGCAACCTTCATCTTTGAGCTTTTGAGTACGTCCGCATATACATCCGCCGTAACCTCAACACCGCTGTGACCGAGGTGTTCCGAAACAATCTTTAAATCCACGCCGCTGTTAAGCAATAAAGTAGCGTTCAGATGGCGCATCTGGTGTAAAGTCATTGTTTCAAACTCCGTGCCTTTGGTAAATCGCTTGAATGATGTGTACACGGATCCTCTGTCCCTGTAATTGCCAAGTGCAGACGTAAACACCATTTCGGGGTGAGTGCATTTTGTGCCGAGGGATTTAACCAGCTCATCCTGAAAGGCTTTGTGTTCCGTAAGTATATCGTGCAAAGTCTGGCTCATTCCTATAACACGCTGACTGCTTTCGGTTTTGGGTGTTGTAAGAAAATGTTTGCCTGCGATGTCTGCAAGATTGTAGTTGATTGAAATTGTGCGGTTTTCAAAATCAATATCCCCCCAGCGTAAGCCAAGACATTCTCCCGAACGCATTCCCGTGTAAAGAAGCACCTTGACAATCGTTTTAAGGTCAGCGTCCCACTTTTCCGTATCAAGAAAATTAAGAAATGCTTTGACTTGCTGCTCGTCCATAACGGGCTTTTTGTTTTTTCTGCGCTTCGGAAGAATAACGTGCTTGCAGGGAGTGTCACGTATAAAGCCTTGTTCAACGGCACGGATGAGAATACTTTGCATTACAACATATATTTTCTTCACTGTGTTAGGATTAAGCGTGTAGCTTTGCATAAGCTCAGTAATTTTCGGCGTTGTAATATCCTTCAGCTTCATATTGCCGATTTTAGGAGCAAGATGGTTTTCATACTGACTTTTGTAGTTATACACCGTACTTTCCTTTAGTTCAACAGGTGCATAATTCTGAAAATACCATTCAGCCAGCTCTGAAAACCGCATATTCTCTCTGAGCGTGGAATATCCACGGCAGTGCTGCTCGTATTCAACGGCATATTCCTGTGCCATTTTGCGCCCCTTGCTTTCCGTTGTATGCGGCGGAATTTTGAAAGTTGTCGTTTTCTGAATCTGATTGCCGTTCAAATCATATCCGAGAGAAACACGGATACGATACGAAATGATTTCGCCGTTTTTATTCTTATTAGCGATAATATTTGCCATATAATCAAGTCCTCCTACGTTCAATTATTATGGCATACCTCTACAC
>JAZSHW010000017.1:0-6873 GCA_045533495.1 Ruminiclostridium sp.
TTCTTAAAGCTCTCTTATATAAATTCTGCTTTCTTCATCATAAATATCTGTACGGGTTTCAAGGTATGTAAAGCCGTATTTTTCATAAAGTCCTATGTGGTCGGTTGCAAGATAAACTCTCTCGTAGTTGTGTTTTTTTGCTTCATCGCAGGCAAACTCTATAAGTTTGCCACTGTATCTGTGACCACGATATTCGGGGGCGGTAAATACAAAGCCTATCCAGGGGAACAGAGTATCATCATTGACGCAGTCTCGTTCTGACAGCGTGCAAAAGGATACAAGTTCATCGCCATCAGCCATAATAAACAAAGAGCCCTTTCCCAGCACCTCGTGAAATTGCCGTCTGTCAAGTATATGAGCAAGAAACCCCGCGGCACTCCAGTCACATTTTTTTATTTTGTTAATCCAGTGTTGTTGTTCGCTATTTTTAAAATAATCTATTATCTTTAATTTTGTCATTTTTGCTCCGTTATGTAACAAGTGTTGTGAAACGTTTATTCCATTATAATACAGAGATACCGCCTTGTCAATCATTCGGCGACCAAATTGCATTGACAACATTACCCGATGAGTGATATAATAGTCGTAGCAAAAAAGTATCAAGGAGAGAATTTCCTATGAAAACCGCTATTGTTTATTATTCAATGCTTGGCAACACAGAATATGTAGCTGAGAAGCTCGCACAGAATATTGACGCTGATATTATCCGCATAGTGCCTGAGAAAGCCTATCCCGACAAGGGCTTTAAAAAATTCTTCTGGGGCGGTAAAAGTGCTGTGATGGGCGATACTCCCACGCTTATTCCCTATCGGTTTGAAGCCGAAAAGTATGACAGAATTATTTTTGGTACACCTATCTGGGCAGGGACCTTTGCTCCACCGTTAAAGACCTTTATTACCGATAATAAGAAACAGTTAAAGAGCAAAAAAATAGCCGTATTTACTTCTTCAGGCGGTGGGGGAGCAGATAAGGCGGTAGATAAATTAAAGAAACTTATAGAGGTTGACAGTGTTGAAGCAACGCTTCATCTTATCGACCCCAAGGATAGACCAAATGAAGAAAACGACAGAAAAATAGCTGAATTTTGCGACGGTATTCTCTCATAAGAAAGGAATAACTATGTATACACCAAAGCCTATAGATACAAGCAATATCGAACTACCAAAGGAAATAACCGAGCTTACCGAAAAAATAGCCGCAAACGTCCACGAAAACTGGGCGGCAGAAAGAATAGCAGATGGTTGGACCTACGGAGAAAAAAGGGATGATGAAAAAAAGACCACACCCTGCCTTGTACCTTATGATGAGTTACCCGAAAGGGAAAAGGATTTTGATAGAATAACCGCAATTCAGTCAATAAAAACCATTCTTGCATTAGGATATAAAATTGAAAAGATATAAGAAAAAGCTGTAGCAGATTTCTCCGCTACAGCTTAATTTTATAATTAACTATGCATTCGCAAAATTACCCGTATAAAGCTGATAATATTTGCCCTTTACGTCAATCAGTTCATCGTGCGAGCCTCTTTCGATTATTCGGCCCTTTTCAAGTACCATGATACAATCAGAATTGCGGATAGTTGACAGTCTGTGAGCTATTACGAAGGTGGTTCTGCCCTTCATAAGTGCGTCCATACCTGCCTGAACAAGCTTTTCTGTTCTTGTATCAATAGAGGATGTCGCTTCGTCAAGAATAAGAACAGGTGGGTCAGCAACAGCAGCTCTTGCAATGGATAGAAGCTGTCTTTGTCCCTGGCTTAAATTACTACCGCTACCTGTAAGCATTGTGTTATAGCCCTCGGGGAGTCTACGTATAAAGCTGTCAGCATTTGCAAGCTTTGCCGCTGCAATACATTCTTCATCGGTAGCGTCAAGCTTACCATAGCGGATGTTATCAAGAACTGTACCTGTAAACAGGTGAGTATCCTGAAGTACGATACCAAGAGATTTTCTCAGTTCCGGTTTTTTTATCTTTGTGATGTTGATATTATCATATCTTATCTTACCATCCTGAATGTCATAAAAACGGTTGATAAGATTTGTTATGGTGGTTTTTCCTGCACCTGTAGAGCCTACGAAGGCAATCTTCTGACCGGGCTTTGCATAAAGCACGATATCGTGCAGAACCATCTTTTCATCGTTGTAGCCGAAGTCTACACCGTCAAATACGACTTCACCTTCCATTTTTGTATAGGTGACAGTACCCTCTGCTTTATGAGGATGCTTCCATGCCCAGTGACCTGTACGCTTTTCGCTTTCTTCAATAGTACCATCGGGATGGATTATTGCGTTTACAATTTCAACATAGCCTTCATCTTCTTCAGGCTTGCTGTCCATAAGTTCAAAGAGTCTGCCTGCACCCGCTGACGCCATTACAATAAAGCCTATCTGCTGGCTGAGCTGTGCTATAGGCATATTGAAATTCTTGTTGAGTCCCACAAAGGCGATGATTATACCAAGAGTAAGTCCTCCAAAGCCGTTTATCGCAAGAATTGCACCAAGCACCGATACAAGAACATAGCTTATGTTACCGATATTTGCATTTATCGGCATCATTATGTTGGCGTAGGTGTTTGCCTTATCCGCACTGTCACGGAGTCTTTCGTTGATCTTTGAAAATTCATCACACGCTTTATCCTCGTGACAGAATACCTTAACAACCTTCTGACCGTCAAGCATTTCTTCAATGTAGCCGTTTGCTGCACCGAGATCTGCCTGCTGTTTGCCAAAGTACTTACCGCTTTTTCCGCCGATGATCTTTGATACGACAAGCATAACAAATGCCATACCAACTGACATTAAAGTCATGGGTATATTCATACGTACCATACTTACAAAGGCAAAAATCAGAGTGATGGAGCAGCTTATTATCTGCGGACAGCTTTGTGAGATAAACTGTCTGAAGGTATCTATATCGTTTGTAAATACCGACATTATATCGCCGTGCTGGTGAGTATCAAAATACTTGATCGGCAGGTTCTGCATATTTTTGAACAAGTCGTCACGGAAGCATCTGAGCGTGCCCTGAGTTACATTTACCATAACTCTGCCGAGTGTGTAATTTGCGGCAAGACCTATGATATAAATTATTGCAAGCTGGATAATAGCCTTTAAAAGCTCTGAAAAGTCAGGGTTTACTGTTCCGATAAGCGGTGCTATATAATCATCTACCAGTGACTGTATAAACACCATACCATACATTGTACAGAGTGCCTGGGTGATGATACACAAAAGCACTACAATACAGCTTACTTTATAGTGGCTGAAGGTATAGCCGATAATTCTTCCGAGATCCTTCATCCTCACCTTAGGAAATTCAGGAGCAGGAGCATTATTTCTGTTATTAATTTTCATACATCCACCTCCTTAATTCTGGGGACGGTCAAAGTCGCCGCCGCCCTTTACCTGAGATTCATAGATATCGCTGTAAATCTCGTTATTCTTAAGGAGATTTTCGTGAGTATCAAATCCGTTTACTTCACCATCGTCAAGCACTATTATTCTGTCCGCATCCTGAACGCTTGAAATTCGCTGAGCAATGATTATCTTTGTAGTACCGGGGATTATTTCTTTCATTGCCTGCTTTATCTTGGCGTCAGTAGCAGTATCAACAGCACTTGTAGAGTCGTCAAGTATCAGTATTTTGGGGTTCTTGAGCAATGCTCTTGCAATACAGAGTCTTTGCTTCTGACCGCCCGATACGTTTGTACCGCCACGCTCGATAAAGGTGTTGTATTTTTCAGGCATAGCTTCTATAAATTCGTCAGCACAAGCAGCCTTACAAGCGGCAATACATTCTTCTTCGGTTGCATTTTCGTAACCCCAGCGAAGATTTTCAAGTATAGTGCCTGAAAATAGTACGTTTTTCTGTAATACAACGGATACCTGATTTCTTAAAAATTCAAGATCGTATTCTCTTACGTCCTTACCACCTACGTAAACAGTACCTTCTGTTACATCGTAAAGTCTGCTGATAAGATTTACAAGACTGGTCTTTCCACAGCCTGTACCGCCTATGATACCGATAGTTTCACCTGATTTTATTTTAAGGTTTATATCTGATAAAACTTCCTTTTCACTGGTTGTGTGATAGGAAAAGTGAACGTTCTTGAATTCGATTGATCCGTCCCTCATTATAGTTTCAGGGTTTGTGGGATTCTTTATATCCGGTTCTTCATTTAAAACCTCTGATATTCTCTTTATACTTGCAACACTCATAGTAAGCATTACAAAGATAAAGGAGAGCATCATAAGCGACATTAATGAACTCATTATGTAGGAGAACATTGAGCTGAGCTGTCCTAATTCCATAGAACCGTTTACAACGAGAGATGCACCAAGCCAGCACACTGTCAGCATACAGCTGTATATGGCAAGGTTCATAACAGGTGAGTTAAATACGAGTATGCTTTCTGCTTTTTTAAATATCTTATAGATATCGCCTGAAGCCTTTGTGAATTTTTCTTTTTCATATTCCTCACGGACAAAGGACTTTACAACTCTGATGCCTGATATGTTTTCCTGAACGCTGGCATTAAGAGCGTCATACTTTTTAAAGGCTACATTGAACACCTTCATTACCGACAGCATAATTATGCCAAGAGCCACAATGAGAAAAAGCATTGCTATAAGGAATATAACGCTCATATCAGGGCTTATCATAAAGCACATTATAATACTGCAGGTGAGCATTATAGGTGCACGCACCGCAATTCTTATAATCATCTGATATGCGTTCTGTACATTTGTTATATCTGTAGTCATTCTTGTAACTAAACCTGCTGTACTGAACTTATCAATGTTTGAGAAGGAAAAACGCTGTATGTTTTTAAACATACTGTCTCTTAAATTGCAGGCAATACCTGTAGATGCCCTTGCAGCAAATTTACCTGACAGCATACCTGAAACAAGACTTATTCCTGCTACAACAAGCATTATTCCACCATAGATAAGAGCTTTTCCTATATCGCCCTTACTTACACCGTCATCAATAAGCATAGCCATTACAAAGGGGAGTATAACCTCCATAACGACTTCCAGCACGGTGAAAAAGGGAGCAAGCAGCGATTCTTTCTTATACTGCTTTACCTGAGCTAAAATTTCTTTCATTCAACTTTCTGTCCTTTCTGTCACATTTTGTTTATACTTTATAATAATACTACATTTTTAACTGAATGTAAAGAAGAAATGCTACTTAATTTTATACTAAAATAACCGCATTAGCGGGCTTTATTTCGGCATTCTGATAACAGAATTTTCAGATATTTATATAACGATGTAAAGAAACCAATGTAAAAATTAGTGCAATTGCATAAATTACATAAATATTTTATTGTAAAATAAACAAAATTGTTTATTTTCAACAAATTATGCTGGACTTTTAAAATTGATTATGGTATAATTAGGATAAATAATAGGAAAATATTATCTATTTTGTTTCGTGTCAGGTAAGGACGGTTAAAAGGGCAGGCGGTGATCTTATGCTGATAACTAAAGAAAGACGAAAGGCTACACTTAACGGTATCGGAATTTCTGATGGTGTTGCTACGGGCAGACTTTGTTATTTCACAAGATACACCTTTGATAATATGCCCGAAACTACAGACAATCCCGACAGGGAAATAGATAAGTGGATAAACGCTGTAACTACAGCCTGCGAGCAGCTCAGCAGACTGAGTGATATAACAAAACGTCGGGCGGGAGCAGGTATGGCGGCACTCTTTGAGGCTCATCTTGTAATGCTGAGCGACGTGGAGTTCGGCGACAGAGTATCAGAATTTATTCATTCCTATGGAATGTCGGCAGAAGCGGCAATACACAAGACCGCTCAGGAATACTATGATATGTTTGCCGCATTAGATGATGAATATATGAGTGCCAGATGTATGGATGTAATTGATATAGCTATAAGGGTTCTCAGCATTATGGTAGGATGCGAAGAGCGGTTTGATGACATATCACCCGAATCTATAATGATATCAAGCTTTCTTACTCCGAGCGAAGCGGCAAATATGATGTTTTCGGGAGTATCGGGTTTTGTACTCAGCAATGCTGACAAAAACAGTCATACTGCAATTCTTGCAAGAACGCTTGGCGTTCCGCTTATAAGCGGTATAGACGCAGACAGAAGCCTTGCTTATGTCGGAGCAGAAGCAATGATAAACGGAAGTACCGGAGAGGTAAAATTTATTTAAAACAACAAACACGACCGCTCATTTAATGTGGGCGGTCTTTTCTTGACATAAATAGTAAATGGTGGTATAATTCTAACTATATATGTCTATTCCACAGCCATAATGGCGGAAAGGATAAAAGAATGCTCAATGCTCCAAAAAATCTTACTGTAAAAGCACTTGATACATCAGCTCTTTCAAGCTGGGATGAAGTGCAGGGTGCAGACGGTTATATACTTCACTTCTATCATAACAGAAATAAGGAAAAGTGCTTTAAAACACGATACTCGCAGGGTACTCAGAAGATGATACTCGGCTTTACAAACGGCGAAAAATATAAAGTCAGAGTATGTGCCTTTAAATATGAAAATGGTAATGAGGTAAAGGGCGAACTGTCCGAAGCTGCCTCTTTTTCTCCTATCAGCAGAACACTTAAAGTACCTAAGGCGATTATTCTTAAAGCAGGTGAAAGTGAAAAAATAAAGTGGGAATACCGCAACACTGTCCCCGATGTGACGTTTTACAGCACAGATGAAAGCGTTGCAAAGGTTGATGAAAAAGGAACAGTCACCGCTGTGCGTCAGGGTGTAGCTGATATTATAGTTACAATGGACAGTCAGAATACCGCAAAGGTAAGCGTGACAGTAGACCGTGACCTTTACAGAAAGCATAACGACAAGGCAGTTATTATGCTTTGTGG
>JAZSHW010000125.1:0-2948 GCA_045533495.1 Ruminiclostridium sp.
CCGAGTGTTATAGTTCTGCCTGTCTTATAATCCATCATTATCTCAATATCCTTGTAGCTATCGGGCATAAGCTGTACCATAAGCTCTCTGCAAGCACCACAGGGTGCTCCGCTTGAGCCGTCAGGAAGTATGGCTATAACCTTTTCTATTTCCTGCTCGCCGTTAGTTATCATATTGAAAATAGCGTTTCTTTCGGCACATATTCCAAGTGTACTGCAGGTGTCTATACATACACCTGTGTATATTCTGCCTGATTTACCGAGTATTGCCGCAGATACTTCACCTGCTGTAACGTATTCTGAAATACGACGGGCGTTTAAAACATCCTTTGCGGCGTTATACATTTCTGTCCATATTTTATCCATAAGTTTATCCTTTCAAAATTTCTAAAACCGCCTGAGAAAACTCAGACGGTTTTAATGTTTTTTAGCCTTTAAGTGCAATTCCCTGGTTTTTAAGGATAGCAATAATCTTATCGGCAATTTCCATTACCTCATCCTTTGTGAGAGTTCTTTCAGCGTGTACAAAGCTGATACGGATTGTAATAGCCTTGCCTGCTTCATCATTATAGATATCAGCAACGCTGACATTCTTTATAAGCTCAGAATTTACTTCTTCGATTGCCGCCTTTATAGGAGCATACTTATCACTAAGGAATGTAAGGTCAACCTCGATTGAGGGGAACTTTGAGGTTTCTTCGTACTTGATACCAACATTTTCAATATTTACAACAGCATCAATATCAAGCTCTGCAAACACGATATTACCCTTTTTATCAATCTTCTTCTGCACTGTGGGATATGGAAGACCAATCTTACCTATTACCTTTCCATCGCAGATGATCTCGTTATAATTCTTGGGATGAACATAACCGTGATCAGGTGCTACTGCATTATAAGAAATAGCTTTGTGCTTGATATCATCAATCATAACAGAAAGCATATTTGTCATTTCAAAATAAAGTGACTGAATGTCTGTTGTCTTTGAGAAAAGTGTGATACCTAAGGTCTTTCTTTCACGGCAGAAGTTATTTTCGTCAACACCGTCAACAACATGGCCTATTTCAAAAATACCGAACTTAGGAGCATAGGATGTGTTTGACTTAACCTGACAAAGCAGTGTGGGGATAAGCGAACGACGGATAGTTTCAATATTGGGGTTTGCCGCACCGATAAGCTTTATATTTTCTTCTACTTCGATTCCAAGTTTCTTATATTCATCAGCATACGCCCAGATATAAGAATGTACTTCGTGAAGTGAAAAACGCTTTACAAGTATATCCTTAATCTGCTCTTCCACACTCTTGTGAAGGAATGTGCGGATAGGATATAAAGGTGTAGAAACTGTATTTACATCAAAGTTATCATAGCCGTATATTCTTGTGATTTCTTCGATTATATCAGCCTTTAATCTTACATCCTTTGTTGCTCTCCAGGTAGGAACGTCAACTGTGAAATCATCGCCGTGGAGCTTTACACCAAAACCAAGAGCTGTAAGAGTTTTAACGATAGTATCGTTTGAAATTTCGATACCTGTATATCTGTCAACAAACTTCTTATCAAACTGTAACGTTACCTTGTCAAACTTTACAGCATATTCGTCAGTTAATGAGGATGTCACCTTAACACCTTCATCATACTGAGAAAGAAGCTTTACAAAGCGTGAAATAGCTGTAGTTGTCATTTCAGGGTCAAGACACTTTTCATATCTCATAGAAGCGTCTGTTCTGTGAGCAAGACGGGACGATGACTTTCTGATAGAAACTGCATCAAAGTTAGCAGATTCAAGAGTTAATGAAGTTGTATCCTCAACGATTTCGGAATCAAGACCACCCATTATACCTGCAATAGCTACAGGTGTATCACCGTTACAGATCATAAGTGTATTTTCATCAATCTGTCTTGTAACATCATCAAGTGTCTTAAACTCAAAGGATTTATCAAAACGCTTTATTCTTATATTTTCTACCTTTCTTGAATCGAATGCGTGCATAGGCTGACCCATTTCGAGCATAAGGTAGTTTGTAAGGTCTGCAAGATAGTTTATTGCTCTCATACCGCAATAGAAAAGGCGGATACGCATATTTACAGGGCTTACTTTTCTTGTGATGTTTTCAAATCTGATACCGGAATATCTCTTACAAAGCTCGTCTTCAATCTTTATATCAATCTTAGGAAGATTATCATAAGCTGATAAATCAACACCATCAACAGGCTTTAATGGTCTGCCTGCAAGGGTTGCAATTTCTCTTGCGATACCGTAGTGACCCCATAAGTCAGGGCGGTTTGTAAGAGACTTATTATCAACCTCAAAGATAACGTCATCAATTTCGTAGATTTCCTTTAAATCTGTGCCGACTGCAACATCATCAGTGATATCCATGATACCTGAATTATCATCGCTGATACCGATTTCCTTTTCAGAACAGCACATACCGCAGGATGTAAAGCCTGCAAGCTCTCGAGGAGTGATTTCTATTTCGCCTATCTTTGCACCGAGCTTTGCAAAAGCAGTCTTCATACCTACACGGACATTGGGAGCACCGCAGACAACGTCAACAAGCTCATTTTCACCGATATCTACCTTTAAAAGATGAAGCTTCTTTGATGTGGGGTGTTCTTCAACTGATTTGATTTCAGCTACTACTATACCGCTGATATCACTACCTTTATAGAATATCTCATTTTCAACTTCTGCAGTTGAAAGAGAAAATTTGTGGATAAGCTCGTCTATATCAATTCCATTAAGATCAACGAAGTCTTTAATCCAGTTAATTGAAATAAGCATATTAAATGACCTCCTTACTTATCATCTGTGAACTGATCAAGATTTACAAGATCCGCAGCATTCAAGTCACGGATATCCTTGATACCATATTTCATCATTGCAAGTCTTGTAAGACCGAGACCGAATGCAAAGCCTGTATATTCATCGGGGTCAATCCCACC
>JAZSHW010000130.1:0-8187 GCA_045533495.1 Ruminiclostridium sp.
CCCTCTTAGAGCCAGGTTGCTCACGTGTTACTCACCCGTCCGCCACTGATCAGAGGACCGAAGTCCTCGTCACCGTTCGACTTGCATGTGTTAGGCGCGCCGCCAGCGTTCGTCCTGAGCCAGGATCAAACTCTTTAGTAAATTGTATATTAATTTACATTAATATCGTTTGTCTGCTCTGTTCTAAACGCTAACATTAAAATGTTATTTGTCTATCCAGAATTTCTTTCATTTTCTTTTGAAGTTACTTCAAAGAAATTTCAAGGTAAATGTTTTAATTCTGTATTGTTCAATTTTCAAGGAACTCTGCCGCCCTCAGCGGACAGCTTATTTATTATATCACATCTTTTTGAGTTTGTCAAGCACTTTTTTTAATTTTTTTAAAAATTTTTCGGTGCTTAAAAATCCCTCAATCCGCTGTACAAAAAGGCTCATTGCCATTTTTTACTGCTCTTGATTTTTTCTCCCTCTCGAAGAGTGCCTATATATCATAACATATTGAAATGCAAATGTCAAGCATTTTTTGAAAAATTTTTAAAAAAATTTTCTCTGCTGATATATAGTGTATGCAGGAAATTTTGATACTGTATCTTGTACTTTTTAAATTAGTAAGAGCACATTTAAAATCTCAAAACTATAACAGGCATCACAGGTTGTAATATAAATTGTTGTTTGACGCTCGTCAACGAATTTATTTTTATGTATCAAAACGGGGCGTCGCGGACGCCTCGCCATACACGCAACTCGCTATATTGTGGGAAAAATCGTAGGGGGCGGCCTCCCGGACGCCCCGCCGCCGAAGGCGGAATTGGGAGCGGCGGCTCGCCGCTAAACAACAATTTATCGTGCGTCCATGGTCTTTCTCTGTTTTGAAAAGATGAATAGGCAACAAAGAGTATAACTCGCTATCAGTTATACTCTTTGTAATTATAATTATTCTATTTTTATCAGGTTAGTTTCACATCTACGACAATTTATGAACGCTTGCCGCTACTCCTTATAAGCAGACATATTGTTCTGAAGATAAGAGAGATAGCTAAAAAGCCGATAATGCCGAGAATTATTCTTACACCCAGCGTTCCGACACAGGTCATTCCCACTATCCATAGCACAACAAGTCCTATATAGAAAAGTATAGCGAAAACCGATATACCCACCTGCAATGCCGCAAGCTTTTTATTGCCTTTTACTATTCTTTCGCTGTCATCACCTGCGAAAAGCTCTGATAATGTCACCATAATGCTGACGAGTATCTTCATTTATGCCACCTCTTTTTATTCTATCTGTATAAAATTATATGCATTTTACTTTTTGGTATACTTAAACAGCTTGTATCGTATATCAGATAGTATAATGTTATCGAAATATTACTTTCTGTTACGGGTAAGCAGCTCCCGGTACATTTTTCCCGCAAGGAAAAAGACAGAGTCCTGCCACAAGCCCCGGTATAATTTTGAGATACCATTCTTCACAGCCTGCAACACCGATAATACAGATTATCGCAAGGCCGCAATATACAACTGTAAGAATTACAAAAGCAATTATCTTTATCGGCAGAGGCGTACTTTTGAAATCCATAAGCTCCTGTACACCTCAAATATAAGCTCGCCAAAAAATCAACGATGTCGTCAATTAAAGATTTGCCACTCCCTCGGAGTTGTCAATCTTTTTTACTGTAGTAATAATAAGGGATAACAGACAGCAGATAACAACAAGTATAACCGTTACCGCAAGGCTGAGCCAGAAATTATTCATATCAGCCTCTGCCGCAGGTGTCATTATCATATCGTGAAGAGCAAAAGGATTGTACTTATTGATATTTAATGCGTTAAGGAGAATGGGGAAAAGCGAAGCACCAAGATACATTACAACTACACCTACACCGGGTCTGCCTGTTGCAATACCAAAGAGGAAATAGATTGATGTTACAAACAGCATATAAACCGCAATACATGTGGCGCTGAATATCATGTTTTCAGCCGCAATAGCTCCGCCAAACATAAGCTGGGAGAAAAGTGCTGTGAGTAATGCACCAAAAAAGCTGAGTACACCTATTAATAAAGGATACATTAAAAATTTAGGCACAATATAGCCCGCAGGAGTAAGACCTGCACAGTTGGGCATAATTACTGAACGCTTTTTCTGTTCGCCGCCCGCTGCCGCCATAAGCAACAGAGCCATAATAAGAAAACCATCAGTTGCGATACTTGATACACCTGTGTAAAAGCCTACATAGGCAAGCTCGCCACCGTAGAGTGCCGCCATACTGTTGAGCATTGTCATCATAGAATTTGCTGATTCAATAATTTCTTCCATACCGGATTCTGCAGCCATCTGTGTCAGCATATTTGCCATAATCTCGATAAACTTATATAAGCCGGGATAAGCGATTGCTATACCGATTATTGTTATAAGTATGCCCCAAAATCTGAAGCCTCTTGTAAAGAGCTTAAGCTCTTTTTTAATACCTGCTAAAATCATTATGTTCTTCCCCCTATCCGATCAGATTATTATTTCCAAATAGATTTCTTCAAGAGATTTTCTGCTGAGAGCAAAAGAATCGGGTGTGATTCCCTTCTCCAGTAAAGCCTTAAGCACCTGCTTTGACTTTTCCTCTTCCTTTTCTTCGGGAAGAACGGGAATTGTAAATTCGCCTGACTTTTTATCAAATGTGAAATCGCCGTTTGTAATTTCTGCCACCGCACTTGTGGACTTTTCGTCATCGTCGAAAACGGTGAACTTTAATGTCTTGTTCTTTTCTGTGTATGACTTTATAATTTCTCTGATGTTGCCCTCTACTGCCATAACACCGTCACGTACAATACCTATGCGGTTAGCTACTCTTTCTACATCGGAAAGAATATGGGTACATAATATAATAGTAGTACCTGTCTGTGAAAGCTCGGTTATAATCTTCATAACCTCGGCACGTCCCTGAGGGTCAAGAGCTGAGGTAGGTTCGTCAAGAATAAGTAAATCAGGGTTATTGAAAATAGTTGCCGCAATACCAAGACGCTGATTCATACCTCTTGAATAGCCCTTTATTCTTCTTTTTCCCCCTTCAAGCATTCCTGTCAGAGTAAGTACTTCATTTATTCTTGCCTTGATATCTCCCTTATACTTGCAGCAGGCTGCTATATATTCAAGATATTCATAGCCGTTCATATAATCAAACATTGCGGGGCTTTCAGGAAGATAGCCTATCTTTATATCCTCCTTGTCAAAGCGTACTGCACCACTGTCCTTTGTGATTATGTTTGATACTATATTCATTGTTGTGGACTTACCGCAGCCGTTTTTACCAAGAAATCCGTAAACGTCACCCTTGTTGACTGTCATATTAAGCCCTTTAAGAACCTTGAAACTTCCATAGCTTTTTTCTAAATTCTCAATCTTAAGCATAATTTGTTCCTTTCTTTTACTATTTTATTAGCGAGGGTAAATATTATTTACCTGCAATTTACTTCGATTATAACACAATATGGAAATATTGTCAATATGTTTTTTAAAGTCTTTTTATTTTTATTTTTCGGCATTATCCTAAAGCTTTTCCATTCAGTTAATTATACTTTTTGCCACACCTGTACTGAAGATCATTTTTTTACAGGCTTCGCAATAATCCGCTTGTATTGTGAATTTGCCAAAGGAGTATTTTGCATCAATCATTCCTATTCCACAAAGCCTATCCAGCATATCAAGCTTTTTGTTCTCAGGCTCCCAGAAAATTTTACTTCTGCCGTCGCCTGATATAACGCCTTTTGTCATTTCTTTTGAGCAGTAGGGACATTTCATTTTTTTCCTCCCGGTTTTGTAATGAAAAGTTGTTTATACTGTTTATGTGTTATATATACAGTATAAACTGTTATTGTTGATTTGTCAAGGGGGAAATTTAAATTTTTTCAAGACATTATTTTTTCAATACTTTTTTACACCAGGATCGTTTTTTACAATCAGGACACTTTAAGTAGCGAGTAGTTCCTCTGTGCATCGCCATCAATGCCTGCCGGAAAGTCGGAACAATTTCGTGTCCGCAGTTTTTACACTTATAAGCACCTACACTTACTTCAAGCTTTAGTGCATAAAAGCAAGGAATAAGAAACACAATACATATACCTATAATTGTAACAAGCTGCCATACCCCTTCGGGTATCAGAAATGCGGCAATCAGGATACCTGCAAACAGGGCGGTCATACTTATGATCATAATCACCCACATTGAAGTCCATACTGTCTTGTTTTTTCTCTCTAATTCCTTTGACATATCGAGCAAAAGCTGTTCATTTTTCTGATTAGTTTTTTCCATACTGATCTTCTCCCCACTTAATAATTCGTTTACGCTGATTTCAAGAATATCACATAGCTGTAACATAATAGCCGTATCGGGCATAGATTTACCCGTTTCCCATTTAGATATTGCTTTGTCAGTGATACCGAGTTTTTCTGCTAACTGCACTTGTGTTAATTTTACTTTTTTTCTGCTCTCTGCAATGAATCTACCGATTTTTATCTGATCCATAACGTACCTCCTTTTTCAGTATAGATCATCAGTACAATAAAATACACCCACCATTGGTTGAATGGGGAAATATAAACCAATGGTAGAGTACAAATCAACGTTAAATTGTTGTTTAGTGCTCCGCTTGGGTTATTGTAGCCCCAAACAGTCCGAAGGACTGTGACGCCCTTTAGGGCAATATCCCACCTAACCCCCTTTCCCCTGAGGAAAGGGGGAAAAATGGGGGCTCGCCGCCCCTGTGCCCTGCTTGGGGCTTCGCCCCAAACCCCGTGTAATACAGAGATTGCGAGCCTTTTATTATTTTGAATTACCTCAAGAATTTATAGGGAAAATGTAGGGGGCGACGTCCTCGACGCCCCGCATAAATTACCGCATTTTTGATGGTGCAACCCGCCGCAAAACTACAATTTGAAATACAACCAATACGCGAAACCGCCGTTTCACAAACCTATATATCTCACAATCTTATTTGAAGGCGGAGTTTGGATCAAACGCCTTGCGTTTGAAAGTCGGCGATGATTTCGATGTTGTTTTTGCCTTCGGCAAGTCTGCCGCAGAAATAGCAGGTGTCGCCTTCCCTCTTTAAATAAAGAGAGATAGTATCGCCCTCCATACATTCTCTGGCGAAATTGATGTTCAGCTTTTTATAATGCTTTTCCCTTAAATCTTCGGGGAGAATATCGCCGAGGAGTCTTAAATAAGTACCGTTATTGACATGGCCGTTGGGGTCGATGTCGCTGTATACAAAAGTGTACCGCTTTACAAATTCCTCGCCTTCAATCTTTATCTTTTCAATCTTTGCTTCGGTTTCCTCATCAAGACTTCGCTGACCGTAAATGTATTCGCTGGGTCTGTACAGCTTATGGGTATGGGGATTTACCAGTACCCACATACTTTCGCTGTTGCAGAAGCTGTTTCCCTTTTCATCTGTGATATTATAGCGTCTTATAAACTGTGTACCCTTTGTGCCGCTTTCCCATGTGGTAAACTTTACCCTGTCATGATATACGGGAACTTTGTCAAAGCTTATGCAGACCTTTGTCAGCAGAAACACCTGACCGTCCTCCCACATCTGTTCTCTTGTTATATTACGGCTGGCAAGGTGGCTTCCTGCCACTTCAAATGCCCACGCCATAAGGGTAGCCGGCTTTAAGTCGTACTTTTTATCGCAGTCGGCAAAATCTACGGTAAATGTTTCTGAATATTTATAATTCTCCATTTTTCGCCTTTCATAAAAAACCGTACAGCAAAGCACTTATGCTATACTGTACGGTGATTGTTATTTACTTCTTTATGATCTTTTCGATACCGCCCATATAGCTACGGAGTACTTCAGGAATACGGATGCTTCCGTCTTCGCAGAGGTTATTTTCAAGGAATGCAATGAGCATTCTGGGAGGTGCAACAACCGTGTTATTGAGAGTATGTGCAAAGTAGTTGCCCTTTTCCTTATTCTTGACACGGATCTTAAGTCTTCTTGCCTGAGCGTCACCAAGATTTGAACAGCTACCAACCTCGAAGTACTTCTTCTGTCTGGGAGACCAACTTCAACGTCATAAGACTTGACCTTAAGGTCAGCAAGGTCACCTGAGCAGCATTCAATAGTTCTTACAGGGATATCCATAGATCTGAAAAGATCAACAGTGTTCTTCCAGAGCTTGTGGAACCATTCAGCACTATCTTCAGGCTTGCATACAACGATCATTTCCTGCTTTTCAAACTGGTGAATTCTGTAAACACCTCTTTCTTCTATACCGTGAGCACCCTTTTCCTTTCTGAAGCAGGGAGAATAGCTGGTAAGAGTATAGGGGAGCTTTTCTTCTTCATTAATAGTATCAATGAACTTACCGATCATAGAGTGTTCGCTTGTACCGATGAGGTAAAGATCCTCGCCCTCGATCTTGTACATCATAGCGTCCATTTCTGCAAAGGACATAACGCCTGTTACAACGTTGCTGCGGATCATAAAGGGAGGTATACAGTATGTGAAACCACGCTCGATCATAAAGTCACGGGCATAGGATATTATTGCAGAGTGGAGTCTTGCGATATCGCCCATAAGATAGTAGAAGCCGTTGCCTGCTACCTTTCTTGCACTGTCTAAATCAAGACCGCCGAGGCTTTCCATAATTTCGCTGTGATAAGGGATATCAAATTCGGGTACAACAGGCTCGCCGTACTTTTCAATTTCAACGTTTTCGCTGTCGTCCTTACCGATGGGA
This sequence comes from Ruminiclostridium sp., assembly GCA_045533495.1. Lineage (GTDB taxonomy): Bacteria > Bacillota > Clostridia > Oscillospirales > Ruminococcaceae > Ruminiclostridium_E. The sequence goes on from JAZSHW010000130.1 coordinate 6,739, forward strand.
ACTGAAGGGTCGATAATGTTGGGGATAGTCATCATTATCTGCTTAACCTTTTCGCCGAGCTCTGTTTCCTTAGCTTCGCATTCTGCTAATTCATCGGAGAATGCCTTAACCTGAGCCTTAACCTTTTCAGCTTCTTCCTTCTGACCCTTAGCCATAAGACCGCCGATCTCCTTGGAGAGTCTGTTTCTGTCGCCACGGAGAGTATCAGCCTTTAACTGATAGGAACGAAGCTCCTTATCAAGAGCGATAACCTCGTCAACGAGGGGGAGCTTGCTATCCTGAAATTTCTTCTTGATGTTTTCCTTTACAACATCGGGGTTTTCTCTTAAAAATTTAATGTCGATCATTTTCTTTGCCTTCCTTATATATAAATGTTAATTTTTAGCCAGCTTATTTATAATTTCGCTTAACTCCTCATTTGAGAAGAAGTCGATTTCAAGCACGTTCTTTTTCTTGCCGGGTACGACTCTAACCGCAGTACCTAAAGCGGCGGAGAGGCTGATTTCAGCTTCTGTATAGAATCTGTCCTTTGGCTTGTCTTCCTTTTCGGGCTTGTCGAGATTCTTGACCATTCTTTCAAGCTCTCTTACCGAAACCTCTTTAGTAGCCGCCTTGAAAGCAAGGTCAACCACATTTTTATTATCCTTAACGCTGAGCAGTACCTTTGCGTGACCTGCGGAAAGATCCTTATTCTCAACCAGATCCCTGATAGCTTCAGGCAGTTCTAAAAGTCTTAAGGCGTTACTGATAGAGGCTCTCGCCTTACCTACGACCTTTGCGACCTCCTCGTGAGTCATATCGTACTTTTCGATAAGCTCCTTATAGCCCAGTGCTTCTTCTATGGGGTTGAGGTTTTCTCTCTGCAGATTTTCGATAAGGGCAATCTGCTGTGTCTGCTGGTCAGTAAGCTCCTTAACGAAAACGGGAACCTCGGTAAGACCTGCCATTTTAGCGGCTCTCCAGCGTCTTTCACCTGCTACTATCTGATAAGTACCGTCAGGCAGAGAACGGACAAGCAGAGGCTGGATGATACCGTTCTGTCTTATAGAATCGGCAAGCGTCTTAAGAGCCTCGATATCGAAATTTTTTCTCGGCTGATCCTTATTAGGCTCAATATCGGTGAGCTTTAAGGTAGAAACGTTTTCGTCATCGTCAAAGCTATTATCATCGAAAAGACTTTCAAAGCCTTTACCTAACTTTTTTGCCATAGTATTCTGTCCTTTCTGTTTAGTCTGCGAGCTTCTTTATAATTTCCGCCGCAAGTCTGTTATAGGCGTCAGCGCCCTTGGAATTCTTATCATAGTACATGATAGGCATACCGTGGCTGGGAGCCTCTGAAATACGAACGTTTCTGGGAATTACGGTATTGAAAATAGATGATGGAGGGAAATTCTTCTTGATATCAAGCATAATTTCGTTGGACTGGATAAGACGTCTGTCCATCATAGT
>JAZSHW010000010.1:0-16060 GCA_045533495.1 Ruminiclostridium sp.
AAAAAGATAAAGAACAACTTTATAAAATCATTCCTTTATTACATACCTTATACAGTACTTACCGCTATGACTTTTCCTGCGGCACTCTACGCTACGGGAAGTATTGCGTCAGCGGCAGTAGGCTTACTGGTTGCAGTAATATTTGCAATCTTTGAAAAGGATCTTACGGTAGTTGCCATAGCCGCCTGCGTATCGGTTTATCTTTCCGAACTGCTTTTTTCCTTTGCAGGAGTCATTTGACAAAGCACCCCTTCATATTGTATAATAAAGCTATGGATTAAGCCGCCCGGGGCGGTATAATAAAAAACCGAAAGGAAACATCACAATGGAATCAATCAAAAAGTACATTGCTGAATTTATCGGTACCTTCGTACTGGTATTATTCGCATGCGGAACAGCCGCAGTAGTAGGCTGCTCAGCAACAAACGGCACAGGTTATCTTTTAACCGCTCTTGCATTCGGTCTTGTTATCGTTGCTATGGCATACTCCATCGGTAACATCTCAGGCTGTCACATCAACCCTGCGGTATCTATCGCAATGCTTATCAGCGGTAAGATCTCCGTAAAGGACTTTGTCGGCTATGTTATAGCACAGTTTGCAGGTGCTACAGCAGGTGCGGCAGTTCTTATGGCTCTTGTAGGTGTAGAAAGCGGTCTTGGTGCAAACGGACTTTTCAAGGGCGATATCCTTCTTTCTATCCTCGTTGAAATCATTCTCACCTTTGTATTTGTAATCGCTATCTTAGGCGTTACATCAAAGACAGAAAACAGTGCAGTTGCAGGAATCGTTATCGGTCTTTCCTTAACACTTGTACACATCTTGGGTATCTCCTTTACAGGTACATCCGTAAACCCTGCACGTAGCTTCGGTCCTGCTTTATTTGTAGGCGGCGACGCTCTTGCAAACGTATGGGTATTTATTGTAGCTCCCCTCGTTGGCGGTGCTTTAGCGGCTGTAGTTTACAAGTTCCTCGCATCCAAGAAATAATCAAAGCTTATAAATAAATTCCCGTCGCTGTGGCAGTTGCCGTAGCGGCGGTTATTTTTTTGATATTTCAATTTGTGCTTGCAATAAGTACGGTTATGTAGTATAATTAAATATGTATGAGAGCTTTTATTTATCATCTTTTTCTGAAGGTGAAATACATTGCTCCAAAATCCCTAAAACCGAAAGGAAAAATATTATGGCACAGGAATTTACCGTATCCTTAAAAGCGATAATTGACGAACATTCGCTGGAAGTCATCCATACACCCGATGACCCTGCAAACATCTTTATTTCAGATATAGATGTAAACAGACCGGGACTTCAGCTTGCAGGCTTTTATGAATACTTTGACAATAACAGAATACAGATAATCGGTAACTCTGAAACCGCATACTTAAGCCAGTGCGGTGCAGAAATCAGACTTCAGCGTCTTAAGAAATTCTTCAGTGTAAAGCCCGCCGCAGTCATTATTTCAAGAGGTCTTGAAATTCGTCCTGAAATGAAGGAATATGCCGAAACCTACGGTGTTCCTCTGCTCCGCAGTGAAGAAAGTACTTCTACATTTACTTCAAAATTAGTTGCATATTTAAGCTTACAGCTTGCTCCACGTATCACCCGTCACGGCGTACTTATCGAAGTATACGGCGAAGGTATGCTCATCTTAGGTGAAAGCGGCGTAGGTAAGTCTGAAACTGCAATCGAACTTGTAAAGCGTGGGCACCGTCTTATTGCCGACGATGCGGTTGAGATCAGAAAAGCGTCCAACATCACATTAGTAGGCAGCTCGCCTGACAACATAAGACACTTCTTAGAGCTTCGTGGTATCGGTATAATCAATGCCCGTCAGCTCTTCGGTATGGGTGCTGTAAAGGTAAATGAAAAGATAGATATGGTAGTAGAGCTTGAGCTGTGGAATCCTGAAAAGATCTATGACAGAATGGGTGTTGATAATCACTATGTTTCAATACTCGGCGTAAAGGTTCCCTCTCTCACCATCCCCGTAAAGCCCGGTAGAAACTTAGCAGTAATTCTTGAAGTTGCCGCTATGAACAACAGACAGAAAAAGATGGGCTACAATGCGGCACAGGAGCTTCTTGACAATTTAGGTCTTAATATGGAAGGCTCTGACACTATAACAAGCTGGTCATAATTACATAGAAAGAACAACAGGAAGGATAAAAAATGAAATTTGTAGCGGATATGCATACGCATACCATTGCCTGCACTCACGCCTATTCCACCATTACGGAAAACGCAAAGGCGGCGGCAGAAAGAGGACTCAGCTACTTAGCTATGACAGATCACTGTGTAAATATGCCTGACAGTCCTCACGAATGGCATTTCTGCAATATGAGAGTAATCCCCGATTTTCTCTACGGTGTAAGAATAATAAAGGGTATAGAAGCTGATATCATCGATTTTGACGGCAGTCTTGATGTTAACGAATATATCTACAGCAATGTAGAATGGATGGTAGCGTCAATGCACGGCGGCTGTATGCCCTACGGTACTGTGGCACAGCATACAAGTGCATATTTAGGAGTGCTTGATAATCCTAAGGTCTTTGTGCTTGGTCATACCGATTCGCCCGACTATCCTTACGATGTGGAAGAAGTCACAAAGGCGTGCAAGGAAAAGAATGTAGCTATAGAATTCAACGTAAGCAGGTTTCGTAGTAAAAGGTCAATCGAAAACCTTAAAAACATCATTCTCCCCACCTGTGCAAAAAACGGTTGCAGAATAATGATAAACTCTGACGCACATTTTCACGATAAGGTAGGTGCATTCGGTCAGGCAGAGCTTTTACTGAGCGAAATTGACTTTCCCGAAGAGCTTGTAATAAATGCGAACATAAAGCGTTTTGAAGAATTCATAAGCTCTAAAGGGCTTAAGCCCAGTGCACTTTTAACAGCAGAATAAAACACAAAAATAAAGAATAAAATAATCTTGAAAGGAAAACAGAAAAAATGTACAATATAGGAATTGATTTAGGCGGAACAAATATAAAGGTAGGCGTAGTAAACGATAATTTCGAAATTATCGGCAAGTCAAATATAAAGACTAATCTTCCCCGTCCTGCTGAAGAAATTGCAGACAGCATCGCTGAAGGAGTAAAGCTTGCGTGTGAAGATGCAAAGATTTCTGTAGATGAAATCGAAAGCATCGGTATCGGTACCCCCGGTGTTGCTGACAGAAACACAGGCGTAGTTCTCTACTCCTGCAACTTAGGCTTTAATAACACAAACATCGGCGGACTTTTAAAAGAAAGACTCGGCAAGGACGTGTATGTCGAAAATGACGCAAATGTTGCCGCTTACGGCGAAGTTATCAATGGTGCAGGCAAGGGCTATCAGAATGTTGTAGTTATCACTCTTGGCACAGGTGTCGGCGGTGGTATCATCATTGACGGTCAGATATACACAGGCTTTAACTTCTGCGGCGGTGAGCTTGGTCACTCTGTTATAGAATATAACGGCAGACAGTGCGGTTGCGGCAGAAAGGGCTGCTTTGAAGCATACAGCTCCGCTACAGCACTTATAAACGCTACAAAGCGTGCAATGGAAGAAAACAAGGACAGTGCTATGTGGGAAATTGCCGGCTCTGTCGAGAATGTAGACGGTAAGACAGCCTTCGACGCTATGAGAAAGAACGACGCTGCAGGTAAGGCAGTAGTTGATGAATACCTCAATTACTTAGGCTGTGGTCTTGTAAACGTAGTAAACACCTTCCAGCCTGAAATGTTACTCATCGGCGGCGGTATCTGTAAGGAAGGCGAATACCTCACAAAGCCCCTCGAAGAATACATTGCAAGAGAAAGCTACTGCATCAATCCTGAAAAATCAACAAAGCTTGGTATCGCAAAGCTTGGTAACGATGCAGGTATCGTTGGTGCGGCTAACCTCTATCGTTTAAAGCAGGCATAATCCTGAAAATAAACCAAGGAGACAACGGATTTGAGCTGTAACGATTACTCTATAATCGAGCAGACCGCCCTTAAATATGGTGCGGCGGTACTGTACAATGAAGAAATGAAGCATCACACCACCTTCAGAATAGGCGGCCCTTGTGATGTTATGGTAAAGGTAAACTGCGAGGCTCTTTTATGCGAGCTTATAGAGCAGTGTGAAAAGTCAGGAATAAAATACTACATCATCGGCAGAGGCAGTAACATTTTAGTCAGTGATAACGGACTTAAAGGTGTTGTACTTCTTATCGGCAGTGATTTTTCCTCTGTACGTGTTGAAGGTGAAACCATTGAATGTAAAGCAGGTGCATCCCTTTCAGCAGTCTGTCAGGTGGCTCTTGACAATAGTCTCACGGGGCTTGAATTTGCTTATGGCATCCCGGGTTCTGTAGGCGGTGCGGTATATATGAACGCAGGTGCTTACGGCGGAGAGATGAAGGATGTAGTGATCTCCTGCAAATATATTGATGACGTCAAGATAAAGGAAGTTCCCTTATCAGAAATGGAGCTTTCCTATCGTCACAGTATTTTTTCAGAAAAGAATTACTGTATAACCTCTGTTAAGATAGGTCTTAAAAAGGGCGACAAGGCTGAAATAAAAAGCATGATGGATACCCTTATGCAAAGAAGAAAAGATAAGCAGCCGCTGGATTATCCCAGTGCCGGCAGTACCTTTAAACGACCTGAGGGCGATTTTGCAGGCAGACTTATCGAAGTATGCGGCTTAAAGGGTACAGCCTGCGGAGGTGCAGAAGTCAGCACTAAGCACAGCGGTTTTGTTATAAACAAGGATAACGCTACATTTTCCGATGTGCTTGGCGTTATTGATATAGTTAAGGAAAAAGTAAAAAAAGAAACAGGCGTGGAGCTTCAGTGCGAAGTTCTTATTATGGAATGACGGGACTTTAAAGCGAAAGGAAAGGACTGTATATGAAAAAAGAATTTGTTATAGTAACCGGTCTTTCGGGCGGAGGTAAATCCTGTGCTGTAAATGTACTTGAAGATATCGGATATTATTGTATTGATAATATGCCGCCTCAGCTTATTCCTCAGTTTGCTGAGATTTGTCAGGAAAACGACGCCATTTCAAAGATTGCTATCGTTACCGATATCAGAGGCGGAACAATGTTCTTACACCTCAATGAAAATCTTGAAAAGCTGAAGAAGCTGAGTCTTGATGTAAAGCTGCTTTTCGTTGACGCAAAGCAGAGCGTCATAAAGCAGAGATATAAGGAGACTCGCCGTCGCCATCCTCTTTTTGACGTAGCAAACGGCGATATTGACAAGGCTATCGAAGCAGAGTGCAATATGCTTGAGCCTATAAAGGATGAAGCGGATTATTACATTGATACTACACTTATGTCTACCTCAACATTAAAGGAAAACGTACTCAACCTTTTCCTCGAAAACCCCTCTGACAGTATGACTATAAGCTGTATTTCCTTTGGCTTTAAATTCGGCGTACCCAACGAGGCTGATTTAGTCTTTGATGTACGCTGTCTGCCTAACCCCTTTTACATACCTGAGTTAAAGCAGAAAACAGGTCTTGATAAAGAGGTGAGGGATTATGTAATGCAGTTTGAAAGCTCGAAAACTCTTGAAGCAAAGCTTTTTGACCTTATCGACTTTCTGCTCCCCCAGTATCTGCACGAAGGCAAAAGCCAGCTTGTAATAGCCTTTGGCTGTACAGGCGGTAAGCACAGAAGCGTTACCTTTGCGGAAAATCTCCGCACACATATAAGCGAAAAATCCTTAAAGGCAAGAATACTGCACAGGGATATAGATAAAGTAAAATAATTTTTAAACGGAGTGTGATCTAAATGTCATTTGCATCGGATATCAAAACAGAACTTTGCAAAAACGAAAGTGACAAGAATCAGCTCCGTTTACTTTGTATGGGTGCCGCCTTCGCTATGAACAAGGGAGAGGACACCTGTTACTTCAAGACTGAATGTAAAAAAGCCGCCGACTATATAGAACAGGCTATGTCGCATCTGAAAATTCCCTGCAGAAAAATAAAGCACGAAATAAGAGGCACTACCCTTTACGGAGTGGAGCTTTCAAAGGATGCTTTACCGTCAGAAATTCCCGACTGCTCAGACGATGACGCCTTCGGCGTATTTTTAAGGGGCGTATTTTTAGTCTGTGGCGGTGCGGCTGATCCTGAAAAGGGTTATCAGCTTGAAATATTCCTGCACGACGAACAAAAATGCAGAAGGCTTTTATCCCTTATAGAAGAACACGGAATGAGTGCAAAGCTTTCCGCAAGAAGAGGAAGCAGTTTTCTTTACATAAAGGAAAGCGAAAAGATTTCTGATATTCTCACCTTTATGGGTGCTATGATGCAGGCCATGGAGATAATGAATATCAAGATATATAAAGAAGTCAGAAACAATGTAAACCGCTCTGTAAACTGCGAAGCGGCAAATCTCAACAAGACTATAGCCGCCGCAAATAAGCAGGCGGATGATATAAGATACATCTTTGAAACAAAGGGCAGAAGCTACTTATCGGACGAGCTTTTACAGGTGGCGGATATAAGAATAAACGGCTCTGAGTTGTCACTGAGCGATATCGGAGAGATGTTAGAGCCTCCCATAAGCCGTAGTGGTGTAAATCACCGATTAAAGAAAATAAGTGAGATTGCGGAAAAGCTGAGAATAGAAAACAAACACAGCTAAGCGAAAGGTATAAAGGTATGAGTGGATTTGTCCATTTACACGTTCATAGTGAATACAGCCTTCTTGACGGTGCATGCCGTTTAAGAGGGCTGATTTCCCATATAAAAAAACTGGGACAGAAGGCTGTAGCCATAACCGACCACGGAGTTATGTACGGCTGTATAGATTTTTACAACGAATGTGTAGCAAATGATATAAAGCCCATCATCGGTTGTGAAGTGTATGTAGCACCTAAATCCCGTTTTGATAAAGCCTCAAAGGAGGATATGAAGCCCTATCACCTGATACTTTTATGTAAAGATAACGAGGGTTATCATAACCTTGCAAAGCTGGTTTCCATCGGTTTTACAGAAGGCTTTTACAACAAACCGAGAGTTGACAGAGAGATACTGAAAAAATATTCAAAAGGGCTTATCTGCCTTTCTGCCTGCCTTTCAGGAGAGATACCAAGACTTTTGCTTGCAGGAAGATATGCCGATGCAGTTGCTGTTGTAAATGAATATAAAAATATCTTCGGTGAGGATTATTATATAGAACTGCAGGATCACGGAATTGAGGAGCAGAAAAGAATACTGCCTTATCTTATCCGTCTTGCAAAGGATACAGATACTCCTGTCGTTGCCACAAACGACGCCCATTATATTGAAAAAGAGGATAGCTATGTACAAAGGGTGCTGACCTGCATACAGACAGGCACTACCCTGTCAGATGAAAATGCCCTCCACTTTCCTACCGATGAATTCTATTTGAAATCAGAAGAGGAAATGTCAGCTCTTTTTCCGCCTGCGGCGATAGAAAACACAGTCAGAATAGCAGATAAATGCAATGTCACCTTTACCTACGGACAGACGGTACTTCCCTATTTCAAGGCTGAGGGATATGACAACAACGATGAATTTTTCGACAGCGAGCTTAAAAAGGGACTGCGTGAAAGATACGGTGATAATATCCCGAATGAAGTTATAAAGCGTGCTGAGTACGAAGCCTCTGTAATAAAGAAAATGGGCTATGTGGATTATTTTCTTATCGTTGCGGATTTTATATCCTACGCAAAAAGAAACAACATCCCCGTAGGGCCCGGACGAGGCTCAGGTGCAGGAAGCGTCTGTGCCTACTGCCTTAAGATAACTGACATCGACCCTATAAAATACAACCTGCTCTTTGAACGCTTTTTAAACCCTGAAAGAGTAAGTATGCCCGACTTTGATATTGACTTCTGCTATATGAGACGGCAGGAGGTTATCGACTATGTAATAAGAAAATACGGTCGTGACAAGGTGGCTCAGATAATCACCTTCGGTACTCTTGCAGCTAAGGCGGCAGTAAGGGACGCAGGCAGAGTAATGGGTATGCCTTATAGTAAAGTGGATATGGTGGCAAAGCTAATCCCCTCATCCTCTGTCAGTCTTGAATATACTATGAGTACCGAAAAGGAGCTTATAAAACTTTGCGAGTCTGATACGGAGATTGCAAAGCTGATGGATACCGCAAAGAAAATAGAGGGTATGCCAAGAAACACTTCTATCCATGCGGCAGGTATCGTTATCACAAGAGAGCCTGTCAGCGAATATGTACCACTATACAAAAACGGCGATGAAACTGTAACCCAGTATACTATGGTGACTCTTGAGCGACTGGGGCTACTCAAAATGGACTTTTTAGGACTGCGGTATCTTACAGTAATTGACGACTGCTGTAAGCTCATAAAAAAGCGTGATACAAATTTTGATATAGAAAAGATCCCCTTTGATGACAAAAAGGTATATGAAATGATGTCAAAGGGTGGTACACTCGGTATATTCCAGTTCGAAAGCGGAGGTATGACAAGCCTTTTATCAAGACTGAAACCCGAAAGCGTTGAGGATCTTACTGCGGCACTTTCTCTTTACCGTCCCGGCCCTATGGATTCTATACCGAAATATATAGATAACCGTCTGCATCCTGAAAAAATACGCTATAAGCATCCGCTTTTAAAGGATATCCTCGATGTAACTTACGGCTGTATCGTGTACCAGGAGCAGGTAATGACAATATGTCAGAAGCTTGCAGGCTATTCCTACGGCAGAGCGGATATCGTCCGTCGTGCAATGGCAAAGAAAAAGCACGAGGAGATGAAAAAAGAACGTGAGATATTTGTCGCAGGAGCAATGAAAAACGGTGTCAGCGAAAAGACAGCAGACGAAATATTTGACGATATGTCAAGCTTTGCCTCCTACGCCTTCAATAAATCCCACGCCGCCGCTTATTCTGTACTTGCCTATCGCACCGCATATTTAAGATATCATCACTATAAAGAATATATGGTGGCACTTATGACAAGCGTTATCGGCAACAGTGGAAAGACTGCCGAATATATCGACGACCTTGCCCAGCACGGCTTAAGACTTTTACCGCCTCATGTAAATAAGAGTTATGCAGGCTTTTCTGCCGAAGAAAACGGCATACGCTTTGGTCTGCTTGGTATAAAATCAATGGGTATGAATATGATTGATACTATCCTGCAGGAAAGAAAGGAAAAGCCCTTTACAAGCTTTTATGATTTCTGCAAAAGAGTAAACGGCAGAATGGTAAACAGAAGAGCTATCGAGGCACTTATCAAAAGCGGTGCTCTTGATAATCTTGATGCAAATCGCAAGGAGATGCTCTTATCCTATGAAACTCTGCTTGATACCCTTTCAGGAAACAGGGATATAGACGGTCAGCTTGATTTCTTTTCTATGTCTGAGAGTAATTTCAACAAGCCATACGAAATTCCCCACGCTGATGAATATCCGAAGCAACAGCTTTTAATGATGGAAAAGGAAATGATAGGCATTTTCATTTCAGGGCATCCCACAGACAGCTACAGAAAGACAATAAGGCAGTATGGCTGTCCTCACATTGCATCTGTCATAAATGACAGGAATGACGCTCAGAAAGTAAAACTTGTCGCTATGGTAGCGTCAAAAAGAATTCACACCACAAAGCAAGGTAAAACCATGAGCTTTGTGATACTCGAAGATGTCAGCGGTGAAATTGAGGGACTTTTATTCCCTAAAAAACACGAAGCGCTATTCAACCTTTTAAACGAAGGCGAAGTTATGCTTGTTGACGGTACAGTTTCCTGTGAGGATGAAAAAGAGCCTGTCATTTTTGTAAATAATGTAATAACAGCTAAAAAGGACACAGAAATGCCTGATATAACGGAGAATGTTGTCACATCTTCGGATAAAGGCAAAGAAACGGTAAAAACTCTTTATATCAGAGTGAAAAGCCGTAGTGACGAAAGACTGCCACGTATAAAAAAACTGCTCAGCGAAAACCTCGGAAACAGTCCTGTCAAGGTCTGCTTTGAGGACACTCGTGAAACAGTCAGTGTTCCTATGTCAAAAAATGTTACCCTTTCTGATAATTTTATACAAAAATTGACCGAAATTTGCGGAAATAGTAATATAATTATCAAATAAAAGGGTATAAAGTGAACATTTACCGTTTTTCCTCTTGACTTAAAGGTCAATTTGGAGTAAACTAATTTGTGTGTAAATTAATCACAAGAGGGAAACCTCGGGAAAGGATGTACTATACTATTATGAAGAAGATTGCTATATTGACAAGCGGTGGCGACGCTCCCGGTATGAACGCCGTTATCCGTTCTGTTGTAAGAACAGCCATTGCAAGAGGTATGGAGGTAGTAGGTGTTGTAAGAGGCTACAACGGTCTTATCAACGGTGACCTTATCCCTATGGACGCAAGAAGCGTATCAGATATCATCCAAAGAGGTGGTACAATGCTCTGCACCGCAAGATGTGCTGAATTCAGATACGACGAGGGTGTTGAAAAGGCTAAGCAGACCTGCATCGAAAATGGTATCGAGGGTCTTGTAGTAGTAGGCGGCGACGGCTCCTTCAGAGGTGCGGCTGACTTATCTGCAAAGGGTATCTTAGCAGTAGGCGTTCCCGGTACTATTGACAACGATATTTCTATGACAGAATACACTATCGGCTATGACACAGCTATGAATACTGTAGTTGAAATGGTTGACAAGCTCCGTGATACAGCTCAGTCCCACGACAGATGCTCTGTTGTTGAGGTAATGGGCAGAAACGCAGGCTATATCGCTCTTAATGCAGGTATCGCAGTAGGTGCTACCTACATCATCACAAAGGAAGAGCCCTATACAATGAACGATGTTATCCAGAAAATTCTTAAAGGCAAGAAAAACGGCAAGCATCACTTCATCGTTGTAGTTTCAGAGGGTATCGGTAATTCTGAACAGATTGCAAAGGAAATTGAACAGGAAACAGGTATTGAATCCCGTGCTACGATCTTAGGTCACGTTCAGAGAGGCGGCAACCCCACATTAAGAGACAGAGTTGCAGCAAGCCAGCTTGGTCACTATGCGGTTGAGCTTCTTGAAAAGGGCATCGGCAACCGTGTTGTAGGCTTTAAGGATAATCAGGTGGTAGACTACGATATTCAGGAAGCACTCAAGATGAAGAAGCAGTTTGAACACAAGCTGTATGAAATTGCAAACGAAATCAGCTTCTGATTTTGTAATAAATTTTAGAGTTTAAAACTCTGCTATCAATCGACAGAGTAGGAAAATGTGCGTTAAGTGCCAAAGGGACGGGGAGTTGCCCTTCGGACGAACATCGTAAAATCGGTGGCGGTACATTATTCCGCATCTCGCTGTTGCATATATGAGATAATTGCCATATTTATCTTCGGATTATGCGATTGCGTTATCAGCATCAGCTTTATTTTAAGGAGGTAAATATGGCTTATTTTATTAACAGTTTCAAAAAATCAGCTATGGAACTTAAAAGCATCCGCTGTGTTGCAGTTGTAGGTGTGTTCCTTGCAGTTGCCGTTGTTCTTGACGGATATTTCTCTATCAGAATCGGTGACTTCATAAAGCTCAATCTTGCTTGTCTGCCCCTTGCCCTTATCGGCATACTTTTCGGGCCTACAGTAGGACTTCTTGCAGGTGTGCTTGTGGATATCGTCGGATATCTCATAAATCCCGTCGGAGCATTTCTCCCCTGGCTTATGCTTATAACAGGTCTTGAAGGACTTATTTACGGTCTTGTGCTTTACAACTTAAAGCCCGAAAAGACTTACAAGCAGTTTATAAGAATAACAGTTGCAAGAGCAATAGTCTGTGTAGTGTGTAACCTTGTACTCAACACCTGGGCTTTATATAGTTATGGCTTCCTTGTAGGTGACAGCGTGATTGCTCTTATAGGTGCAAGAGTACTTACCAATGCAATCAGCTTTGCAATAACAGTTCCGCTTATGATGGCGGTGCTTATCCCCGTAAAGCTTGCTTATAACAAGCTTATAGTAAAAACAAATCGTGCATAAAGGAAAAAAATTATGATAACTCTCGGTTTTTTAGGTGCCGGCAATATGGGCGGCGCTATTATAAGAGGTCTTTCAGCAAAGAAAACAGACATCAGCATTTTTGCTTACGAAAAGGACGCTGAAAAGCTGTCAGCTTTAGCTCAGTACGGTGTTACCGCCTGCAAGGATGAAAAGGAGCTTGTAAAAAGCTCGGACTACATTCTGCTTGCTGTAAAGCCCCAGATGCTCCCCACAGTTTTAGAAACAATAAAGGACGAAATAACACCCGATAAGGTTATTATTTCTATCTGTGCAGGCATTTCTGAAGCCTTTATCAGAAACCGCACTATAGCAGATGCAAAGGTGGTTCTTGTAATGCCCAACACACCTATGATGTTAGGACTGGGAGCAAGTGCAATATCAAGAGCTGACAATGTAACCGACAGCGAATTTGAGGTCGCAAAGTCAGTTATAGCAAGCTGTGGTATTGCAGTAGAAGTGCCTATTGATAAGATGAAGGAGATAATCGCAATAAACGGCAGCTCCCCTGCCTTTATATATCTTTTTGCAAAGGGCTTTGTAGATTATGCAAAGTCTGTGGGCATATCTGATGAAGCGGCATTATCCCTTTTTGCCCAATCCCTTGTCGGCTCTGCAAAGATGCTCACCGATTCAGGTATGACTGTGGATGAGCTGATAAAGCAGGTATCCTCCCCCGGTGGTACTACAATAGCAGGACTTGAAAAGCTCTACGATGGCGAGCTTACAAAGACAGTGGACAACTGCTGTAAGGCTTGCACAAAGAGAGCGTATGAATTAGCGGGAGAATAATTATAAAATATACTAAAAGAGAGAAAGTATAACTTTCTCTCTTTTTCAATGTGTATAAATTACGCTTTTCGGTATAAAATTGCCTAAAATGTCTTAAATGTGTATTGACTTTTATCAGCGTTTACTATACAATATAAAAATATAAGGAGGGAAAATTAATGGATATTACACTTATTCCTGTTATTCTGATTATCGTTATTTTGATCGCAGGCTTTTTAGCGGTAATTATAATAACTTGTGCCACAGAATTTTCCAGAATCAAATCAATTGCTGAAAGCAAGGGCTATGACGGCAAAGCTTGGGGAAGAAAATATATATTTAGCATATTTAACGATTTTATTCCCCGAGGAAGCGTATTGAATGAAGTTACTGCGTTACCAAACAGAAAAAAAGAAAATGAGCCTTACATACCCGAAGGAGAGAATATGTGGGAATGTGGTTGCGGCGTTATCAATCCCAATCACACAGGCACCTGTTCCTGCGGAAGAACAAGGGAAAATCCTAATGCCAATCCGACAAGTGAAGATGATGCTGTAAGCAGAATCAGAGAATACAAGAAGCTGTTCGACGAGGGTATAATAACCGAAGAGGAGTTTGAACAGAAAAAATCCGAGCTATTAAAATTATGATCCTGATGAAGCCGCTATCCAGCGGCTTCATTTTTTTTGGAAAGTATAATGTTTGAGCGATAAATTGTTGTTTGACGGCGGGTTGACGGTTTGTGTTTATGTATCATAACGGGGCGTCGAGGACGCCGCCCCCTACAATTTTCCCCATAACATTGCGGGTTGCGTGTAGGGGGCAAACTGTTTCGCGAGAAACAGTGACGGTCTTTAGACCAATGACTCCCGGACGACCCGCCGCCGAAGGCGGAATTGGGAGCGGTGGCACACCGCAAACAACAATTTGTTTTGCCGTTCCTCTAAAATCTATCCTCAAAAAAACAAGGCGGCATTAGCCGCCTTTTACATATTATAATCTACTCTGTGACTTTTATAGCCCTTTCCTTTGTTATATAGTAGCGGTAGAAGAACATATCCACAAACAATGCCAGTAACCAGCCCACAGGCCAGCTCATCCATATACCGTCACTTCCAAAGAAGGGGGACAGGATATAGGCAAAGGCTACTCTTAAAACAAGATCAAGGCAGGTAGCGATGACAAAGGGCTTCATAATGCCGAGTCCTCGCATAACACCGTCAATTATTATCTTAAAGCAGATAACTAAATAAAAAGGAGAAGTGATCTGCAAAAATACTCTGCCTGTTCTGATTATTCCCTCTCCGCCCTCTGTGGCGAAAATTGCTGTCAGCTCACCACCGAATAAGAAAAAGGTAATTGCAAAGGGTATAGCTATAATAAAGCTCATAAATGCACCTGATCTTACACCCGTTTTCACCCTGTCAAAGCGGCCTGCACCCATATTCTGTGCCGCATAGTTAGATACGCTGTTTGATAAAGTAGAAAAGCAGGTAAGAGCAAAGGTATTAAGCTTTATTGCCGCTGAATAACCGCCGATAACACCAAGCTCAGTTGTACCATAGAAATTTACAAGGCTTTGTATAAAGAGATTTCCTACCGATACAAAGCTGCTTTGTAATATTGACGGAACGGAAATTCGTGTAATTTGCAAAAGTGCTCTTTTAGAAAAAAGCTCAGGCTTTTCACTTTCTATCTGTCTTACCCTTTTTAGCAGAGTAAATACCGATAACACTCCTGCTATGCCCTGAGCTATAAAGGTTGCCCAGGCAACGCCTGCTACACCCATATTAAAGCACAGTACAAATAAAAGGTCAAGCAACACATTTCCGACAGACGAGCCTATCAGAAAATAAAGGGGCGTTTTAGAGTCGCCGAGTGCGGTAAAAATACCGTTGCAGGCGTTGTATAAAAACAAGAAGGTAAGCCCTAAAATATAAATACGAAGATATGCGTCACTGTTTGGCATTATTGCTTTCGGAGTACCTAAAAGCTCTAACATAGGGGTACACAGAATAAGCCCTATGACAGTCAGAAATACCGCTAAAGCAGTAAAAGTGATAAGAGCGGTATATATTGCCGTTTTTAAGTTTTTATGCTCCCTTGCACCGAACAGTCTTGCAGAAACCACCGAAGCACCTGCACTGCCGCCTGTGGCAATGGCTAAGAATATCATAGTGACAGGATAGCTTGCACCTACTTCGCTTAAAGCAAACTGACCTGCCCAGTTTCCTGCGATAACGCTGTCTGCAATGCTGTACATCTGCTGAAAGGCAACGCTTACAAGCATAGGCAGTGACAGAGTTAAAAGTACTCTCCAGGGAGTACCTTTTGTAAGGTCTTTAACCAAATTTATCATCTCTTTTTTATTTATTACATTAAGATTATACTACTTTTTTAATTTTAATTCAAGAGCGGCAAACGCATGGCGTTTGATCCAATTTCCGCCTTCGGCGGTTTATGTTGGTGCAAATTTATTCGGGCGACCATCAGTCATTGGTCTAAAGACCGTCACTGTTTCTTACGAAACAGTAACCCCTACGGAAACGGTTATAATTAAAACAAGGCGGCAAATAGCCCGCAAGCCCTGATATAATCGGTGGTTTATTGCCCTAAAGGGCGTCACAGTCTTTCGGACTGTTTGGGGCTACAATGCCTACGGCAACCCGCTAAACAACAATTTACCTTCCATAACCTAAGGTTATAACCTTAAATTTAGACAGTTTCAACAAACCATTTGTGTTGTTTTGGTGAAAATGCATATTGAAAATTACGTGAAAATCTGTTATAATGTGCTTACTATAAATACTTGTAATCGTTTTACACGTATTTGTAAAGAATCAAACATTTTATATGGAGGTAAACTAAAATGCAGATCAAAAAGATCATCGGTGCTATCGTAGCTACAGCAGTAGCAGGCACAATGGTTGCAGCAGCAGCCGCAGAAACTTACAATGCTTACATTGGTTTCCAGACAGCAGCTTATTCTTTCAGAAATAAGTGGGGAGACGCTACTTATGGTAAGGATTCCGCTTACTTCAACAACGTAATCGTATGGGGCGGCAACGATCCCGAAACTTTCCCTCAGTACGAAGACAAGTTCGATTATGATGAAGAAGGTTACGTACTCGATGCTACAATTACAGACACTGTAATTGACGGCGACGGCACATACAAGGTTGGCGTTTCTGACTTCGACTGGGCATTAGACGCTTCAACAGGCTTCAACCTGCTCTTCGTTGGCACAGAGATTCCTTACACAGAAGGTTGCGGCATCACAGTATCCGATGCTAA
>JAZSHW010000104.1:0-5736 GCA_045533495.1 Ruminiclostridium sp.
ATGATGTTTTGTCCTGAGGACAAAATGATGTCGCTTCGCTAATTATGGTATCAATTGACCTAAGGTCAATTGATGGATTTTGATTTTGTAATGTGTATATAAGTATTTGAGGAGACATTGCCTATGTATAATCTTGAAAATTATGATGTTATAGTAGTGGGTGCAGGTCATGCAGGTTGTGAGGCGGCATTGGCATCGGCACGACTTGGCTGTAAGACTGCGGTATTCACCTTAAGTCTTGACGCTATTGCAAATATGCCCTGTAACCCTTGTATAGGCGGCTCGGCAAAGGGTCAGCTGGTAAGAGAAATAGATTCTCTTGGTGGTGAGATGGGCAGGGCGGCAGACGCTACCTTTATTCAATCCCGTATGCTGAATAAGGGTAAAGGACCTGCTGTTCATAGTCTGAGGGTTCAGAGTGACAGGGTGAAGTATCACACCTATATGAAAAAGGCTCTTGAAAATACCGAAAATCTTGATATCAAACAGGCGGAGGTTACAGAGGTCTGTGTAGAGGATGGCAGGATAACCGGTATTATTACAAGACTTGGAGCTTTCTATGGTGCAAAGTGTGTTATTATAACTACGGGTACTTATCTTGGCGGTAAAATTCATATAGGCGAGCTTAATTATCAGAGCGGTCCTGACAATGTCTGTGCCGCACTACAGCTTACCGACTGTCTTAAAAATTTAGGGCTTAATATAAGAAGATTTAAAACAGGTACGCCTGCCCGTGTTCATCGACGCTCCATTGATTTTTCTGTGATGGAGGAGCAGTGCGGTGACGAATATATAACACCCTTCTGCTTTGATAATACCTTTGTACTTGAAAATAAGGTCAAGTGCTATGTTTCATATACAAATGAGGAAACACACAAGATAATTTTATCAAACCTTGACCGCTCTCCATTATATGCAGGAAGAATTGAGGGTGTAGGCCCTCGCTATTGTCCGAGTATTGAGGATAAGATCGTGAGATTTTCGGACAAGCCCCGTCATCAGCTTTTCGTTGAGCCGATGGGTCTTGATACCGATGAATATTATATCCAGGGTATGTCAAGCTCACTGCCTGAGGATGTACAGCTCAAATTTATGAGAACCATAAAGGGTCTTGAAAATGTAGAGATAATGCGACCCGCATACGCTATCGAGTATGATTGCTGTGATCCTTTAGAGCTTTATCCGACTTTGGAGTTCAAGAAGATATCGGGCTTATTCGGTGCAGGTCAGTTTAACTGTACCAGTGGTTACGAAGAGGCGGCGGCACAGGGACTTATTGCAGGTCTTAATGCGGCTATGAAAATTCAGGACAAGGAGCAGTATATTCCTGACAGACAGACATCCTATATCGGTACTCTTATAGATGACCTTGTGACAAAGGGTTGTGTAGAGCCTTATCGTATGATGACCAGCCGCAGTGAGTACAGACTTGTACTCCGTCAGGATAATGCAAATGAGAGATTGCTCCCCATCGGTCACAAGTACGGACTTGTAAGTGATGAAAGATATGAGAAATTTTTAAAGCTGAAAGAAACTCTTGATGCTGAAACTGAGAGAATAAAAAAGGCAACCGTTCACCCTTCGGATGAGCTTAACAAAATGCTCAGCGAAAAGGGGACATCTCCGATAAATCAGGGTGTAAAGTTTATCGAGCTTTTAAAAAGACCGCAGATAACCTATCGTGATCTTATGCCCTTTGACAGTGAATGTCCTGAGCTATCCCACGAAATTATTGATAAGCTTGAAATCAATATCAAGTATGAGGGATATATAAAGACTCAGACTGAAAAAATAGCACAGATGAAGAAGTTAGAGAGTAAAAAGCTACCCTCAGATGTGGACTATAAGACAGTATCAGGACTGAGACTCGAAGCTCAGGAAAAGCTCAATAAACATAAACCCCTTAATATAGGTCAGGCAGGCAGAATATCGGGAGTAAACCCCGCAGATATTTCTGTACTTCTTATATGGCTTGCAGGCAGACAAGGAGAATAAATGGAGAAGATACAATACATTATAGACAGCTTTAAGTCATCGGGGATAGATATTTCAAAAGAGCAGGCTGAAAAGTATTATAAGCTTTACGAGTTTTTAGTAGAGTACAATGAGAATGTAAACCTGACTGCTATCACAGAATTTTCTGATGTTATAATAAAGCATTTTGTGGATAGTGTTTTACCCTTTACAATGCTTGATGTAAAGCATGGTGCGTCCTTTATAGATGTAGGCACGGGGGCAGGTTTTCCGTCAATTCCGCTTATGATATACAGAAATGATTTAAAGGGAACGCTATTGGAGGCTCTTAATAAAAGATGTGTATATCTTGAAAAGGCGTGTGAATTAGTGGGGATAAAGGCTACCATAGTTCACGGCAGGGCAGAAGACTATGCCAAGGAAAAGAGAGGGCAGTTTGATATAGCTACTGCAAGGGCGGTGGCAGCTATGCCTGTCTTATCGGAATATTGTATGCCTTATGTAAAAAAAGGCGGTATATTTGTAGCACTTAAATCTGTGAATGAAGAAATCACAGAATCTGAAAATGCAATCAAGATACTTGGCGGCAGGCTTGTAAAACAGACTGATTACAGTATTGCAAACGGCGACAACAGACGACTTTTTGTGATAGAAAAAATATCCGATACTCCGACAAAATATCCACGCAATCCTTCGATGATAAAGAAAAAACCTCTGTAATTAAATCAGATATTGACGAATTTCCCTGTTATGCGGTGCATAATGGGGAATTTTTTTTATTGAAGTGAGGAATAGTCTGTGGTAACATACAGTTGAAAGGAAGTGCTTATATGACTATATTCAAAGCAAAGGAAAAACCACAGGTTATAGTACAGAGGATAAATCTCAAGGACATATACCCTAATCCCAATCAGCCAAGAAAGATATTTGATGATTTTGAACTTATCGGGCTATCCCAAAGCATAAAAGAAAACGGTGTACTTCAGCCGATAACGGTAAGGCAGATAATGACCGGCAAGTATGAGCTTATTGCAGGGGAGAGAAGAGTAAGAGCCTCAAAGCTTGCGGGACTATCTGATATACCTGCAATAGTTACGGAGCATAGCGGGGATGAATCTGCAGTGCTTGCAGTAATTGAAAATATACAAAGATGTGATCTCAGTTTTTTTGAAGAAGCCGAGGCGATGAGAAAGCTTTTATTACATAAGGGTATCACACAAGAGGAGCTTGCGGCGAGGCTTGGAAAAAGTCAGAGTACTATTGCCAATAAGCTAAGACTTCTGAAGCTTCCGCAGAATATAAGAGATCTTATAGCGGGATACGGACTTAGTGAGCGGCAGGCAAGGGCTATACTAAGACTGCCTGAAGACAAGGCGGAAAGTGCAGTGGAGGAGATACATAGATTAGGGCTAAACGTCAATCAGACGGACAAGTATATTGAGGGGCTTTTACATCCGATTGAAAAAAGAAAGAAGATCAGATGGACATTTAAAGAAAAGCTGCTTTATATTAATAGTATAAATAAGACCCTTGACACAATGAAAAAATCAGGTGTACCCTTTGAATCTGAAAAGACTGTGGAGGACGGGTATCTTAAATATATAATTCGTATTCCGCAGGACTGAAATTTGCTTTTGGCAAATTTAAAGTAAGAAGTAATAAGTAAGAAGTAACAGATGGGTATCGATTGACCTGCATTTGTTCCAATTACCGCCTTTAAAAAATGTGTGGGAAACAAATTGTTTGCAAACGGCGGTTTCAAAATTTAACTCTTATTATTGTTCTACGTGGAACGTTAATGTGTACATTCATATAATTGTTCTACGTGGAACAATTCGAACCAACACTACATATAAGCGATGAACACAATATGTTGTGATATAACTCCTGAATGTTACAACTTGTTGTCACTTCATCGCCTTTTTTAATTTATTTCTCTGTTTTTTGCAAAAACTCTTTATTTTTCCGCTCTGATGTGATATAATTATATCTGTACTTTAAAAAAGAAGAAAAAGAAGAAAGGTCAGAGAAATCATGGGTGTAATTGTTGCAGTAGTAAATCAGAAGGGCGGAGTAGGTAAGACTACAACCGCTGTAAATATCTGTGCCGCACTCGGTGCAAAGGGTAAAAAAGTCCTTTTAGTTGACCTTGATCCTCAGGGTAACGCAACCTCAGGCTACGGTATTGCAAAGAAAAGTCTTGAAATTACCACCTATGATGTGGTTATGGCTAATGTAAGACCTGAAGAAGCAGTTATCAAAACTGATTATAAGAACGTAAGCATTATCCCTTCAACTGCTGAGCTTGCTGAAGCTGAAATGCATTTGCTCGGGGTAGAACAGAGAAATCATCAGCTCAAAAAGGCTCTTCTTCAGTTAAAGGATAATTATGATGTAATTATAATAGACTGCCTGCCTTCTTTAGGTGTGCTTGCTGTCAATGCTCTTGTGGCGGCAGATAAATTCATTGTGCCTATGCAGTGCGAACACTACAGCCTCGAAGGTCTGGCACAGCTTTTATCCACTGTTAAAAAGGTTAAAAAGGCGGCTAACAAGTCACTTACCCTTATGGGTATAGCCTTCACTATGATGGACAGACGTCTTATACAGTCCAACGAAATTATGCTCGATATCAAGAGGAATTTTCCTCCCTCGTCTGTTTTCAGTACGATAATTCCAAGAAATGTCCGCATTTCCGAAGCTCCCAGTCACGGTATGCCTATCATGTACTATGATAAGAATTCTAAGGGTGCTGACGCTTATAACAGACTTGCGGCAGAAATTATAAAAAAGCTTTAAATACATAGAAAGGTAGGAACGGTATGGCAAAAAAAGTTCTCGGTAAGGGATTTAACAGCATCTTCGATGATAACAGCTTCGACGATGACGAAAATATCTCTACCCTTAAAATTGCAGACATTGAGCCTAATAAGGATCAGCCAAGAAAAAGCTTTGATATAGAAGCACTTAAGACTCTTGCAGATTCTATAAGACAGAATGGTATCATCCAGCCTTTACTTGTCCGTTCAATGAATGACGGAAGCTATCAGATTGTAGCAGGTGAAAGACGCTGGAGAGCCGCTAAAATGGCAGGACTTACAGAGGTTCCCGTTTTTGTTAAGGAGCTTACAGATAAACAGACTCAGCAGATAGCACTTATCGAAAATCTGCAGAGAGAAAACTTAAATCCTATAGAAGAAGCTTTAGGCTATAAGGAGCTTATCGAAAAGTACGATATGACTCACGAAGAAGTGGCTAAGGTGGTAGGTAAGGCAAGAGCCTCTATCAGTAACGCTTTAAGACTTTTAGAACTGCCACAGGCTATTAAGGATTTGGTTGAAAGCAAGGACCTTTCAGCAGGTCACGCAAAGGTACTGCTCAGCGTAAAGGATAATAAAAATGTTGTAGACCTTGCTTTTAAGGCGGCAACAAAAGAGGTTTCTGTAAGAGAGCTTGAAAGAATGGTAAAGGCTCTTGATAAGCCCGAAAAACAGGAAAAACCCAAGGACGTATTCTTCCGGGAGGCAGAAATCAGTCTTTCAGCGGCTCTTGAAACACAGGTAAGAATAGTACCGGGCAAGAAAAAGAACATCCTCGAAATTGAGTTCTATTCAAATGAGGATCTTTCAGATATCATAAACAGACTGGCTAAAAAATAACATTTATATATAAGGAAGGCAAAGAAAATGATCGACATTAAATTTTTAAGAGAAAATCCTGATGTTGTAAAGGAAAACATCAAGAAGAAGTTTCAGGACAATA
>JAZSHW010000140.1:0-54211 GCA_045533495.1 Ruminiclostridium sp.
CAAGGCAATGAAGAAGAACTCTGAAATCACAGAAGATGATTTAAAGGACTGCGAAAAGAAGGTTCAGGATCACACAGACAAGTTCTGTTACAAGATCGACAGCGTTTGTGCAGATAAAGAAAAGGAAATAATGACGGTATAAAATTGGCTGAAAATGTTTTACCTAAAGAGCAGATGCCTGCTCATGTAGGCATAATAATGGACGGTAACGGCAGGTGGGCTAAAAAAAGAGGCCTTCCCCGTACCGCAGGTCACGCACAGGGTGCAAAGGTCTTTAAAAAGACTGTTGAATGGTGCAGAGAGCTTGGCATAAAGTATGCCACCTTATATACCTTTTCAACTGAAAACTGGAAGCGTCCGAAAGAAGAAGTTGACGCCATTATGAACCTGCTGAATAAATACCTTGATGACATAAGAAAAATGTCCCAGAAGAATACAAGAATAATCTTTCTTGGGAGTAAAGGGGCGTTTTCAGAAGATGTAGCGGCAAGACTTACTGAAATAGAAGAGGTTTCTGCCGCAAACGACGGACTTTATGTTCTTGTCGCACTGAATTACGGCGGCAGGGATGAAATAGTAACTGCGGCTAAAAGAATAGCACAGGAATATAAAGACGGAAAAATCAGTATAGATGATATAAGCGAAGAGTCGTTTGAAGATTATCTGTACACAAAGGGGATACCTCCCGCAGATCTTATCATAAGACCGAGCGGAGAGCAGCGTACCTCCAACTTCCTTGTATGGCAGGCAGCTTATGCTGAGCTTGTATTTATGGATGTGCTCTGGCCCGATTTCTCAAAAAAGGATCTTAAAGCAGCGTGCGAAGAATATATGTCACGCAACCGCAGATTTGGCGGTGTATGATCCTTTTGGAAAGGACTATAAATGGCAAAAAGATTGATATCTGCGGCTATCGCAATACCCTTAGGGCTTGTTGTCGTTATTCTCAATAACGAACTGCTTTACTATATAGCTATGACTTTATTGTCAGTAGTGGCAGTATATGAGCTTTTTATGGCTACAAAGTATCTTAAGAATAAGCTTATATCGGTATTAAGCCTTATATTTGTAGCAGTAGTACCTTTTGTATACTGGATAGATGAGTTAAGAAGTCACGTAAAGCTTATATATCTTTGCTTTGTAATATTGCTTGCTTTTGCAATGATAGCAAAGCACGAAAGAGTAAAATTCGAGCAGGTGGCTCTGGTCTCCTTTATATCCCTTGCGATACCGCTTGCACTTAACACTCTTTCCTTTATAAGAACAAATTTCCCTGAACACTCAATCTTCTATATAGTTTATATAATGCTCAGCGTGTGGGTGGGAGATGCTGGTGCTTACTTTGTAGGAACCTTCCTCGGTAAACATAAGATGTGTCCTAAGATAAGCCCCAAAAAGACCTGGGAAGGATTTTTCGGCGGCATAATAACCACGGGTGTAATAGCTTTTATTACCTGCTTTGTATATGAATTTATTGATGCAACTGTAAACGGCGGCGTACACACCTTCAGCGTGAACTATCTGTATCTTGTGGGTCTGTCCCTCGTACTTTCCGTACTTGGCGTGCTTGGAGATCTTTCAGCTTCTCTTATCAAAAGAGAATGTTCTGTAAAGGACTTTGGCAACATACTCCCGGGACACGGTGGTGTGCTTGACAGATTTGACAGTGTTCTTTTTGCGGCACCCTTTGCCTATATGCTGTTTCAGCTCTGGTCACCTATCACACAGATAATCTAAGATAAGATTTAATTCAAGTTAAGAAACGATGCCGAAGATATGTACTTCGGCATTGTTTGTCATATTGATTACTTCGTTTCAGTAATATGATAGTGTGTTGCTGTCTTGAATTCCTGCAACAAGGAGATAAAAATGAGTATTCCTAACAATATAACACTGCTTGGCAGTACAGGCTCAATTGGTACACAGACTCTCGATGTATGCCGAAGACATAATATAAAGGTAAAGGCACTTACCGCAAATAAAAATGTAAAGCTCCTGTGCGATCAGGCAAGGGAGTTTATGCCGGAGTATGTCTGTATAGGTGATGAAACTTTTTACGCTGACGTAAAGCGTGAGCTTTCCGATACAAACATAAAAATAGTATGCGGCATTGACGGTATATGCGAAACGGCTACTGTAAAGGCTGATATGATGGTAAATGCAGTTGTCGGTATGGTGGGACTCCGTCCTACTTTAGCCGCCCTTGACAGCGGCAATATGGTCGCCCTTGCGAATAAGGAAACTCTTGTTACCGGCGGCGAGCTGGTAATGAAAAAGGCGGCAGAGAAAAATCTACCGATAATCCCCATAGACAGCGAACATAGTGCAATTTTTCAGTCCCTTATGGGTAATGAGAAAAATAAAATTGATAAAATTCTTCTTACTGCATCGGGCGGACCGTTTTACGGTTACAGCTATGAGCAGTTAAAGGAAGTTACAAAGGCTCAGGCGTTAAAGCATCCCAACTGGGAAATGGGACAAAAAATAACCATTGACAGTGCTACACTTATGAATAAGGGGCTTGAGCTTATAGAAGCGGTGTGGCTTTTTGATGTCGCACCTGATGATATAGAGATACTTGTGCATCGTCAGAGTATCCTTCATTCTGCGGTGCAGTATGCGGATGGTTCAATTATCGGTCAGCTCGGCGTACCGGATATGAAGATACCGATACAGTTTGCTCTTACCTATCCTGAAAGATATCCTTGCGATGTAAAAAGACTTTCTCTTTCGGATGTGGGTACGCTCACTTTTGCGAAGGCAGACGAAGAAACCTTCCTCTGTCTTGCATCGGCAAAAAAGGCGATAAAAAGAAAGGGTACTGCCTGCACAGTGCTTAACAGTGCCAACGAAACGGCAGTTGAGCTTTTCTTAAAGGATAAAATACCTTTTTACCGCATAGGAGAGCTTGTGGCAGATGCTTTGCGTGATGTAAAGACTGAAGATGAAGTAACGCTTGAGGCGGTGCTTGAAACAGAAAAGACAGCTAAGGAATATGTTCTTGGCAGAGTATAAAATGATAAAAGCAGTTTTGATATAAGGAGTAAGCTTTGGATATTTTAGGGATAATTCTTGGAATAGTAATGTTCCTGCTTATAATTTTAATACACGAATTCGGACATTTTGCAGTAGCAAAGCTTTGCAAGATGAAGGTAAACGAGTTTTCGATAGGTATGGGTCCTGTTATTTTAAAAAAGCAGTCAGGACAGACCCAGTATTCTTTGCGACTTTTACCCGTAGGTGGTTTTGTTTCACTTGATGAGGATGTAGAAACAGACGACCCCAACAGCTTCAGAAATAAGCCTGTATGGATGAGAATACTTGTTATAGCCGCAGGTGCATTTATGAACTTTGTGCTGGGTTTTATCTTCTGTCTTGTATCTGTCCTTTGCAGTAACAGTGTTACAACTACTACAGTTGCAGGCTTTCACGAGGGTGCAGTAAGCTCTCAGTATCTTATGCCGGGAGATACGATAGACAGTATAAACGGTATGAAGATATTCACCACTATGGATATTTCCTTCCAGCTTACAAACTCAGATTCAAGAGAAGAAGGCTCAGGCTTCTATAAATACGATTTTGTAGTTATCCGTGATGGTGAAGCGGTAGAGATAAAGGATGTACGCTTTGCATCAAAGGCTTACTCTCAGTTTATTGCAGATTATAAGGCTCTTGTAGGCGAAAAGACAGGCTATGCAGAGTTACCTACAGAGTATTTTGATATTTCTGATAACAGCTATACAGAAAAATTTGTCGCTTTGGAAGAAAGCGACAGCACCTTTGCTACAGAATTCAAAGCACTTGCAGAAAAATACAAGGCAGATTATGAAACAGAAACCAACAGTCTGTTCCTTGACTTTATAGTGTATGGCGTTAAAAAGGACTTTGGAAGCGTGATATCTGCAACCTTCTCTTCTTTTATATCAGATGCAAGACTTATTTGGATATCACTTATCAACCTTCTTACAGGCACGTACGGACTTAACGAAATGTCAGGCCCTGTAGGTGTTGTACAGAGCGTCGGAACAGTTGCCGCCTTCGGACTTGGCTCGCTTCTCACTTTAGCGGCACTTATTGCAATAAATGTGGGTATAGTAAATCTTCTGCCTATTCCTGCAATGGATGGCGGCAGACTTGTATTCCTTATTATTGAAGCAATAAGAGGAAAGCCGATAAAGGCAGAGCATGAGGGGCTTGTGCATTTTATCGGTATCGTAGCACTTATGCTGTTAATGGTGATTGTAACCTTTAACGATATAGCAAGAATTTTCACAGGCGGATAACAGGAGAATATAATGAGTGAAAAAAAGGTAAAGCTTGGTAACCTACTGCTTGGCGGCGAAAAAATATATATCCAGTCTATGCTTAGCGTCCCTGCTCACGATATAAAGGGTAATGTGGAGCAAGCGATTGCACTTGAAAAAGCAGGATGCGAAATAATCCGTACCGCTGTACCTACGGTAGAGGATGCAGGGCTTATAACCGCTTTAAAAAACGCAGTAAATATACCTGTCGTAGCGGATATCCATTTTGATTACAGAATAGCTCTTCGTTGTGCAGAGCTTGGTGTTGACAAGATAAGAATAAATCCGGGTAATATCGGTGGAGAAGACAGAGTAAAGGCAGTAGCCGATATCTGTAAGCAGAAGAATATTCCCATAAGAATAGGCGTAAACAGCGGCTCGCTGGAAAAGGATCTGCTCTTGAAATACGGCAGTCCCACTCCTGAGGCCTTGTGCGAAAGTGCAGAAAGACATATCGCATTACTCAGAAAATATGATTTCGATGATATCGTGTTATCGGTAAAATCCTCTGATGTAAGGCTTATGATAAACAGCTACAGAGCAATACACGAAAAATACCCCTATCCGCTTCATTTAGGCGTTACTGAGGCGGGAACACAGCACATGGGTATTATAAAATCCGCAGTAGGCATAGGCTCTCTTTTATCGGACGGCATAGGCGATACCATAAGAGTATCCCTTACTGCTGATCCTGTAAACGAAGTGTATGCCGCAAAGGATATTTTAAAGGCGGTAGGCAAGGGAAACGGAGTAGAGATAGTATCCTGCCCTACCTGCGGCAGAACCTCTATCGACCTTATAGGTCTTGCTAAAAAGGTAGAGGACGCAACAAGAGATATAAAGAAGAAAATAAAGATCGCTGTTATGGGCTGTGTTGTAAACGGACCGGGAGAAGCAAGAGAGGCTGATATCGGCGTTGCAGGCGGCAAGGGCGAGGGAATTATATTCAAAAAAGGTGAGATAATTAAAAAGGTTAAGGAAGATGAACTGCTTTGCGAGCTTCTTCACGAGATTGAAAAGATTTTATAAAGGATGGTAAGTAAAATGGCAGCAAAGCTAAAAGAAGTACTCAATAGTGTAGCCTTCAGTGAAGCTGTAGGTGAGGGCAGACTGTTATCTATCCTCTGTGATGATAACGATAAAAGCCTTATCTTACAGCTCGAAGCAGACGAGCTTATTCCTGCATCCCTTTTATCAGAGGGTGCAGACGCAGTAAGAAAATATCTTAACGTACCCTCGGTAAAGATTTACCCGAAATATGACGAGGGTCTTTTTGAAGTGTCCTATCTTCGTGACATTGTGGATATTATGAAAGGCTCCTACGGTATGATAAACGGCTATCTTGATGATGCTGAGATAAGCGATGATGGTGACACCTTCGAATTTTCACTTATGCATGGCGGTTACGACCTGCTGATAAGTGAAAAGATAGATAAGGAAATCGAAAAGTTTATAAGGGGCGTATTCGGAAAATCTGTCCATATTGCTTTTAACGAAGTAAAGGCGGTGGATTTTGAGGAGCTTGACAGAATATATTATGAGGAGCTTGCTTCTCAGCCCTTACCTGATTTTGACGCTATGAATAAAAGAGCGGCAGAAAGTAAAAAATCAGGAGGTAAGAAAAAAAGCCGTCCCACTCCTTATGAAAAGCCCAGGAATAAGAGCTTTTCCTATGAAAGCGACAAATATGAGCAGAATGCTCTTTTATATCTTGGCGATCTGATAGAAGAACAGCCCACCGATCTGTCCGCCTTGAACGGTGAATATGACAGCGTAGCAATCTGGGGTGAGCTTTCTGATGTAGAACGCAGAGATACAAGAAACGGTGTTTACACTATAATTTCTGCAAATCTCTATGACGGTACTGCAAAGATATCTGTAAAAATGTTTGCACAGACTGAGGAAATAAGTAAGTACGCCTTTTTCGATGACTATGTAACAGTAGTTATGAAGGGTAGCTACAAGCTTGATACATACACAAATCAGAACTGCTTTATGGCAGAGGATATAATGCAGGTACAGATGAAGGAAGGCTACACAATGGCAAAGCCTAAGACGGAAAGTTTTGCTCCTTCCTTTGGTGCACCTCCCATGCAGCAGAGCGGAGGCTTTGGCAGTCGCCTTAATGTGCCTGATAATCCCGAAGAGATGGAGTTGATGTTTGAAACAACACTCTTCAACAGCACTGCAACGCTTGTTATGGGTAAACCGATAAATGATCATCCTGTGGAAATGGAAACTGTAACCACCGAGCGTGACGAGGTTACTGTATGGGGCGAGATATTTGAGGTTGAAAAGAAGGAAACAAAGACCGGTAAATCTGTAATTGTTACCGCCGCTTTCAGCGACAGAACAAACTCTATGATGTTAAAGCTCTTTGTTCCTGCAAATAAAATGGACAGCTTCGGTTTTATCTCAAAGGGTACAAAGATACTTGCGACAGGTAGCTTTAAGGCTGACGAATTTATGAAGTGCAATGTGTTTAACCCTACTTCTGTTATGACTGTTACGACTAAGTCCAAGAAGGATAATGCAGAGGTAAAGAGAGTAGAGCTTCATCTCCATACCAATATGTCGGATATGGACGCTATCACAGCTCCCGCAGATCTTATAAAGCAGGCTCACAAATGGGGTCATAAGGCTATTGCAATAACCGACCACGGTAATGCACAGGCTTATCCCGAAGCTATGAATACAGTTGAAAAGATAAATAAGGATGATCCTGATTTCAAGGTTATCTATGGTCTTGAGGCCTACTTTGTAAATGACGGCAGCACTGTTGTTGAGGGCTGTGACAATATAGATATAAACGATGAAATCGTAATATTCGATATAGAAACCACAGGTCTTCATCCTGCCAGCGAAAGAATAACAGAAATCGGTGCGGTAAAGCTTCGCAATTTAGAGGTTATTGAAGAATTCTCAACCTTTGTAAATCCTATGATGCCTATTCCGACAAACATTCAGAATTTAACAGGCATCACCGATGATATGGTAAAGGATGCTCCTGCTGAAGAAAAGGCAGTAGCTGACTTTATGGCGTTTGTGGGTAATGCTCCGGTTGCGGCTCACAATGCAAAGTTTGATGTTTCCTTTATAAAGAGTGCGCTTTCCCGTATGGGCAGAGAATTTACAAATCCCGTAGTAGATACCCTTGCAATAAGCAAGGCGTCCTTAAAGGGACTTAAAAATCACAAGCTTGATACAATAGCAAAATACTATAAGTTAGGTGATTTCGATCACCATAGAGCAGTAGCGGATGCAAAAATGCTCTGCGACATTTATCTGCATATCGTAAATGATACAAAAAAGACTGTTAAGCTTGAAAAGATAGGTGACTTCAACAAGGCGTTCGGTGAAGTGGATGTAAAAAAACAGCCCTACTATCACCAGATAATACTTGTAAAGAATAAGGAAGGCTTAAAGAATCTTTACCGCCTTATTTCAGCTTCAAACCTTGATTACTTCTATAAAAAGCCAAGAATACCAAAGTCGCTTCTCGAAAAGCACAGAGAGGGACTTATAATCGGTAGTGCCTGCGAAGCCGGTGAATTATTCAGAGCGATTTTAGAAAATGCTCCACAGGAAAGAATAGATGAGATAGCCTCCTTCTATGATTATCATGAAATCCAGCCTATCGGCAATAATATGTTCTTATACCGCAACGGTACAATCCAGAGCGAAGAAGGACTTAAGGATCTTAACAGAAAGATCGTAGAGCTCGGCGACAGACTCGGAAAGCCTGTAGTTGCCACCTGCGACGTACATTTTATGAACCCTGAGGACAGCGTATTCCGTGAGATCTTACAGGCAGGTCAGGGCTATGGCGACTTTGCAAATCAGGCACCTCTATATTTCAGAACTACTGAAGAAATGCTGGAAGAATTCAGCTATTTAGGTGAGGAAAAGGCTTATGAGGTAGTTGTAGAAAACACCAATAAAATAGCTGATATGGTTGAAGTGGTAAGACCTATCCCTAAGGGTACATATACTCCTCACATTGACGGTGCCGATGAAGAGCTTCAGCAACGTTGCTGGGATAGAGCTATGGACTGGTATGGCTATAACGGAGTTATTCCGGAAGTAGTTGAAACAAGACTTAAAAAGGAGCTTGACTCTATCATAAAATACGGCTTCGGCGTACTTTATATGATTGCACAGAAGTTAGTAGCGTATTCAGAACAGAACGGTTATCTTGTAGGTTCCCGTGGTTCGGTAGGTTCATCTGTTGTTGCTATAATGGGCGGTATTTCAGAAGTAAACCCCTTACCACCACATTATCGTTGTCCCAAGTGCCGTTACAATGAATTTATCACAGACGGCTCTGTAGGTTCAGGCTTTGACTTGCCTCCAAAAAAGTGTCCTCACTGCGATATTGATATGCTCCGTGACGGCCACGATATCCCCTTTGAAACCTTCCTTGGGTTCAAGGGTGACAAATCACCAGATATCGACCTTAACTTCTCAGGTGAAGTACAGGGTAAGGTACATAAATATACTGAAGAATTATTCGGTAAGGATCACGTGTTCAAGGCGGGTACTATTTCTGCGGTGCAGGAAAAGACAGCTATCGGCTTTGTAAAGAAGTGGCTTGAAGTTAAAGGGATGAGCGCCTGCAATGCAGAAATTTCAAGACTGGCGGCAGGCTGTACAGGTATCAAGCGTACCACCTCCCAGCACCCCGGCGGTATGGTTGTTGTACCCAGCGAATTTGATGTATACGACTTTACGGCAGTTCAGCACCCCGCTGAAAAGGCCGAAAGCGATATGATAACAACCCACTTCGACTTCCATGCATTACACGATACTATCCTTAAGCTTGACGAGCTCGGACACGATGTGCCGACTCTATATAAACACCTTGAAGATATGACAGGCGTCAAGATTGCCGATGTACCCACTTCTGACCCCAAGGTAATGCAGCTGTTTACATCTACAGAGCCGCTCGGCATTACTGAAGAGGAGCTTGGTGTTTCGAGCGGTACCTACGGCATCCCCGAATTCGGTACTTCCTTTACCTTGCAGATGTTAAAGGACGCACAGCCTAAGAAATTCTCCGACCTTTTACAGATCTCAGGTCTGTCACACGGTACAGACGTATGGCTTGGTAACGCTCAGGAACTTATTGCCAACGGCACCTGCACCATTTCAGAGGTTATCGGATGCCGCGACGATATCATGGTTTATCTTATGCATAAGGGCGTTGAACCGGGTCTTGCCTTCAAGATAATGGAGATCACCCGTAAGGGTAACGCTATGAAGCTCTTTGACGATGAGATTCACAAGGCATTTGAAGAAAACAATGTACCTCAGTGGTATGTAGAAAGCTGTAAGAAGATTAAGTATATGTTCCCCAAGGCTCACGCGGCCGCTTATGTAATGGGTGCGACAAAGCTCTGCTGGTTCAAGGTATATTATCCCTCCGAGTTCTATTCAGCAATTCTTACAAAGCATACAGAAAATATAGATGTTGAAACTGTTCTTGGCGGAAAGGAAGTAGTCAGAAGAAAAATTCAGCAAATACAGAGCAATCCTGACGCTACTCCCAAGGATAAGGCAATGGTCGAAGCGTTGCTCTTGGTTCACGAGATGATGCTCAGAGGTATCAACTTCCTGCCTGTTGATTATAAAAAGTCAAAGGCTACCACCTATGCAATCGAGGATGGCAATCTCCGTCTGCCCTTTATGGCGGTGGCAGGTTGTGGTGAAAATGCCGCAATAAGACTTAAAGAGGTAATTGAAGAGGGCGACTATATCTGTGTGGATGATATCCAGTTCAAATCGGGTATCAACAGTACAGTCCTCGCAAAGCTCAGTGATATGGGCGTATTTGGAGATCTGCCGCAGTCGGCACAAATCTCTTTCTTCTGATGCAGACAGTCGATAAACCCACGCACCGCAAAAATGCAATTTTTTAAATAAGAACTTTTTGTATATAATAATATCTTATATTGTTTGGTGGAGTTTTTATGTTCTTTAGTGGAGCCACTAAAGTGACCCCGCTAAAGCGTTTTTGCTTACTTTGTCATCCACCCCTCGACTGTACCTTTTGCGAACGGTTTACTGTGCGTCGTCCTGACGCACTTAGTATGTTCGCTTTACGGCGTCCATGCCGTTTGTACGCCTGTCGGGGTGGCTTCCTCGTCTGCGTGTGCCTATCGATGTCTGCCGATTGCATATCATCGCCCTTATGGGCGGTGATATTGCATAAAAATAATAATTATTAAAATTTTAATTTGGCTTTTTTGCTGAAATGCAGGCAGAAGCTATGGATTTGGTTGACAATTTAGCTGTAATGTGTTATCATAGTATCGTGATAACACATTAGCACGCTAAAGTGCTTTTGGGATTACCACATAAATTACGGAAATAAAATAAATTTATATAGAAAGAAAACCGAAAGGAAACAACATTATGAAAGGCTATGATTTAATTACTCCCGAGGGTACAAGGGATCTGCTCTTTGATGAGTGTGTGGCAAGAAAGAGAGAAGAGGACAGATTAAGATATCTCTTTATAATGAACGGCTACAGCGAGGTAATAACTCCCGCCCTTGAATTTTACGATGTGTTCAATATGAAGGCGAGAAGCTTTCGCCAGGAAAGTATGTACAAGCTTGTAGACGGCAAGGGCAGACTTATGGTTATGCGTCCCGACAGTACAATGCCTATTGCAAGAATAGTTGCCACAAGATTAAAGGACAGAAATAAACCCTTAAAGCTTTTCTACTCACAGAATATATATCGTTGCAATCCTAAATTATCAGGCAGAGATGACGAGATACTCCAGACAGGTATTGAAATCATCGGCGGTGATGAAAAGAGAGCAGATTTAGAGGCGTTAAGCCTTGCGGCTAAGGTGCTTTGCGAATGTGGTAGCACAGATACAAGACTCGAAATAGGTGATAACACCTTCTATAAATACCTGCTTTATGCTTTATCACTTCAGGATGATGAGGAAACAGTAAGAGCGTTTATCGAAAGCAAGAACACTCCCGAGCTAAAAAACTGGCTTGCAGAAAAAACAGAAAAGATTACAGATGACAATAAAAAGAAGTATGCTGAGTTACTTCTTACACTTCCGAAGCTCTTTGGCGGTGAAGAGGTATTCGATACTGCAGAAATGCTTTTCAGCAACACAGAGCTTGCTGACAGACTTGCAGAGCTTAAGGAAACCTATAATGCGTTATGCAGACTTTACGCTAAGGACAGCATAACAGTGGATTTAGGTCTTGTAAACAAGGCTGAATATTATACAGGCATTATCTTCAGAGGTTATATTGAAGAATACGGTCAGGCGGTAATCTCAGGCGGCAGATATGACACGCTTATCGGTAGCTTTGGTGCCGCTGATACAGGTGCTATCGGCTTTGCGGCAAATGTAAACGCTATAGCGTCAGCAACGCTTCAAAGAGCAAACGAACCTCTTTCAAAGAGTGCAGACGTATTGGTATTTGCAAAGGATGGATATCTCACCGAGGGTATCCGACATTGTGACAATATGACTGAAACAGGCGTTATTGCAGAATTCTGCACCTGCTCGGATGTGGAAAGTGCAACCGCCTATGCAAAGGAAAATGGTATATCAAAGCTCATCATTATAGATGAAAATACAGAAATAATAGAACTTTAATAAGGAATAGAAGATGAACAGTAATAAAACTATAAGAATTGCTCTTACAAAGGGCAGACTTGAAAAGGATACAGTAAACCTTTTCGATAAGATAGGCTACGATGTTTCCCAGCTTCGTGACAAGGGAAGAAAGCTTATCCTTGAAATCCCCGGTGCAGATATTGAAGTTGTGCTTGCAAAAGCGGCTGATGTTATCACCTATGTTGAGCATGGCGTGTGTGATATGGGTGTTGTAGGTAAGGATACGATAGACGAGTACGGCGGAAAATTCTTTGAAGTATGCGACCTCGGCTTTGGCAGATGCCGTTTTGCACTTGCTGTAAAAGCAGGCACAGACTTTTACGAGGGCTACGGCGTAAAGACTATCGCTACAAAATATCCCAATGTTACAAGACGCTTTTTTGAAGCAAAGGGAATGGACGTTGATATAGTAAAAATCGAAGGCTCTGTAGAGCTTGCTCCTTTACTCAGCCTTTCCGATGGTATCGTCGATATTGTAGAAACAGGTACTACCTTAAAGGAAAACGGACTTGCGGTATATGAGGATGTATCTCCCATTTCAGCAAGAGTTATTGTAAATCCCGTAAGCATGAAGCTTAAAAAGAACGATATAGAAACACTCCTTCAGAAGATGGAGAGCAATTTATAATAAAAGAAAGGTAAGAATTATGATAAAGATAATTAAAGCAGATGGTGCAGAAAAAGAATTCTTAGCCGATATGAAAAAAAGAAGCGGCGAAGTAAATCTTGAAGTTGAAAAAACAGTAAAGGCTATACTTTCCGATGTTGCCGAAAGAGGCGACGAGGCGGTAAGGGAATATACAGCAAAATTCGACTGTGCAGACGTACAGTATTACAGAGTTCCTGATGAAGTAATTCAGGATGCTCTTACAGAGGCAGATCCCGAATTTGTAAATTCAATGCTGAACTGTCTTGAAAACATTACAAAATTCCACAAAAAGCAGAAGCAGAACGGCTATATGATGACTGACGAAAGCGGATGCATCTTAGGTCAGAGAGTAAGAGGCCTTGACAGAGTAGGCTTATATGTACCGGGTGGCACAGCGGCTTACCCCTCCTCCGTTTTAATGAATGCTGTACCTGCAAAGATTGCAGGAGTAGGCGAAATAGTTATGGTAACACCTCCCTTAAAGGATGGTACACCCAATAAGGATATCTTGGTTGCGGCGGCATTATGCGGTGTTGACAAGATATTTATGTGCGGCGGTGCTCAGGCAGTTGCGGCTTTAGCTTATGGTACAGAAGAAATACCCAAGGTATCAAAGATAGTTGGCCCGGGTAACATCTTTGTAGCTACTGCAAAGAAGCTCCTTTACGGAACAGTTGATATTGATATGATTGCAGGCCCCAGCGAGATCCTTATAGTAGCTGACGAGGGTGCTAACCCCAAATTCGTAGCCGCTGACCTTATGTCACAGGCAGAACACGACAAGCTTGCAAGCTCAGTTCTTGTTACAACAAGTATGAAGGTTGCAGAGGAAACAGTAAAGGAAATCGAAAGACAGAGTGCTTACCTTTCAAGAAAGGAAATCATTGATATTTCTCTCGATAACTATGGTGCTATAATCGTATGTGACGATATGGACAAGGCTTGCGAAATTGCAAACGAACTTGCACCCGAACACCTCGAAGTTCTTGTAAAGAATCCTCTTGAATATATCGGCAGACTGGGGAATTGCGGTTCGTTATTCTTAGGTGACTATGCCCCCGAGCCTCTTGGTGACTATTATGCAGGTCCTAACCACGTTTTACCTACAAGCGGTACTGCACGCTTCTTCTCACCCTTATCAGTAGACAGCTTTATCAAGAAGTCAAGCTACATCTACTACACAAGAGAAAAGCTTTTTAACGCAAAGGACGATATCGTATTAGTTGCAGAAAGAGAACAGCTTACAGCACACGCAAATGCTATAAAGGTAAGATTTGAGGACTGATATAATGAATAACAACTGGGAAAACAATATCCGCAGGGTAGTACCCTATACCCCCGGCGAACAGCCCAAAATAGCGGATATTATAAAGCTTAACACAAACGAAAATCCCTTTCCTCCATCTCCTATGGTGACAAAGGTGCTTGACGAGTTCAATACAGACAGACTGCGTATCTACCCTGATACAGATTCTACAGTGCTTGTAAACGCTCTTGCAAAAAGATATAACGTAAAGCCCTCAAATGTGTTTGTAGGAGTAGGCTCTGATGATGTTTTATCAATGGCGTTTATGACCTTCTTCAATAGTGATAAGCCGATATTATTCCCTGATATCACATACTCCTTCTACGATGTATGGGCGGATGTATACAGAATACCCTATAAGACCTTTCCGCTCGGCGATGATTTTAAAATAAACGCTGATGATTACAAATGTGAAAACGGCGGTATAATCATACCTAACCCCAATGCTCCTACAGGTGTACTTGAAAGCACAGCTTTTTTTGAGGAAATAGTAAAGGCAAACCCCGACAGCGTTGTTATTGTCGATGAAGCGTATATTGATTTCGGCGGCGAAAGCTGTATCAGTTTATGCGAGAAGTATGAAAACCTGCTTGTAGTACAGACCTTCTCCAAATCCCGCTCTATGGCAGGTATGAGAATAGGCTTTGCAATAGGCAGCGAAAAGCTGATAAAGTATATGAACGATGTTAAATTTTCCGTCAATTCCTATACTATGAATCCCGTTTCTCAGTACTGTGGTGCGGCGGCGGTAGAGGATGAGGAATACTTTAAAAAGACTGTGGACGAAATAATCAACGTCCGTGAGTATTCAAAGGAAAGACTTACAGCACTTGGCTTCACTTTCCCTGATTCCTACAGCAATTTTATCTTCGCATCCCATAAGGAAAAGTCGGCAAAGGATATTTTTGAAGCCTTAAAGGAGCGTAAGATCTTCGTCAGATACTGGAACAAGGAAAGAATAAACAACCATCTTCGTATCACCATCGGCACAAGAGAACAGATGGATAAGATGTTTAAGGCCTTAGAAGAAATATTAGCTTAAATAAAGCAAAAGGGTGGAAGGAAAAACCTGTCCGCCCTGTTGCTGTTATTTGACACATAGCTTTTAGTGTGGTAAAATGATAGTATATTTTTATAATCAGGAAAGGAATGATTAAAATGAGCGTTATCGAAAGAAAAACAAGAGAAACCGATATAAAGGCTGATTTATCTGTATACGGCTCTTCAAAGGCAGATATTGATACAGGTATAGGCTTTTTTGATCACATGCTGACAGCCCTTACAGTACACGGCGGTTTTGATCTTAATCTTAGCTGTAAAGGAGATCTTAAGGTTGACGGTCATCACACAGTAGAGGACTGCGGTATAGTGCTTGGTAAGGCTTTGGCTGAGGAACTTCAGGATAAGAGTGGTATTGTCCGTTTTGGCAGTGCCTTTATCCCT
The DNA here is from genome assembly GCA_045533495.1 of Ruminiclostridium sp. Lineage (GTDB taxonomy): Bacteria > Bacillota > Clostridia > Oscillospirales > Ruminococcaceae > Ruminiclostridium_E. Next base: position 15,356 of record JAZSHW010000140.1, read on the forward strand.
ATGGACGAAGCTTTATCCTTCTGCTCTGTAGACATCAGCGGCAGACCCTATCTTGTATTCAATGCGGAATTTTCTGACGACAGAACAGGCGAATTTGACAACTGCCTTACAGAAGAATTTTTCCGTGCCTTTGCCTTTAACGCAGGCATTACTCTCCATATAAGAAATGAATACGGCAAGAACGACCACCACAAGATAGAATCTATATTCAAGGCTGTGGCTTATGCTTTAAGACAGGCTGTAAAGAAGAACGAGGACGGCTCTGTTGTTTCTACGAAAGGAACACTCTGATTTATGATAGCAATAATTGATTACGGTGCAGGAAATCTGTTCAGCGTACAGAATGCACTGAACTTTCTTGGCATAGAAAATAAGGTTACTAATGACCCCGAAGAAATAAGAAATGCCGATAAGCTGATACTCCCCGGTGTAGGTGCTTTCCCTGATGCTATGAAAATGCTTTCGGATGCAGGACTTATTGATGTAATTAAGGAACAGGTAAAGACAAAGCCTCTTATGGGTATCTGCCTTGGTATGCAGATGCTTTTTGAGAAAAGCTACGAATTCGGCGAAACTGAAGGTCTTGGTTTTATTCCGGGCACAGTAGAGCTTATGAAACCTGAAAATGATCTGCTTATCCCTCATATCGGATGGAATGCCCTTATAAAGAATGAAGAATGTCCGCTTTTAAATAATGTGGAGGAAGGCGACTATGTCTACTTTGTACATTCCTTTGCGGCGGTGACAGACAGCAAAAATGTAGCGGCATACTGCGACTACGGAATGAAGGTTCCTGCCCTTGTCGCAAAGGGCAATGTCTACGGCTGTCAGTTCCATCCCGAAAAAAGCGGCAAGACAGGCCTTGATATACTGAAAAACTTCGCAATGCTTTAAGGAGGTTTTGTTATGGAAGAAAAGATCTGCAGTTGTGGTGAAAAGATGGTAAAAGCTCAGTTGTCTTCAGGATTGTTCGGTAGTACAAATATTGTAATATCGGACGAAAAAAATAATATGAACGAATACAGACTTGTCCCATACGTTTGTGTAAAGTGCGGCAAGACCGAGCTTTACGCTGATTTTAACGGTCAGAACGGCGACAATGTATTGGTCGGAGGAGTGTTTTTCTAAATGATAATTTTACCTGCAATAGATATAAAGGACGGAAATTGTGTCCGTCTTGTAAAGGGTGACTACGGCACTGCCCACAAGGTTGCGGACAGCTATATGGATACAGCTCTCAGCTTTGTAAAGGCAGGGGCACAGTGGATACACATGGTTGACCTTGATGGTGCAAAGGATGCAAGTACAGCCAATAAGGATGTTTATCTTGATGTAGCAAAGAATACCTCTCTTAAAGTAGAGGTTGGCGGCGGCATCCGCAGTCTTGATACCGTAGAAATGTATCTGTCAGGCGGTATATCCCGTGTTATTATAGGCTCTGCGGCGGTAAAGAATCCTCAGCTTGTAAAGGATGCCGTAAAGGAATATGGTGACAAAGTAGCGGTAGGTATAGACGCAAAGAATGGCTATGTGGCAACAGAGGGCTGGCTTGAAACCTCTGATGTTCATTTTACCGACCTTGCAAAAGCAATGTCTGATATAGGTGTAAAGTACATCATATTTACAGACATCTCAAAGGATGGCACACTTTCAGGCGTCAATGCCGAGCAGTTAAAGCAGATAAACGAAGCCTGCTCTGCAAATATTATCGCCAGTGGCGGTGTACACACTATAGAGGATATAAGAATCTGTAAAAAGTTAGGGCTTTACGGCACTATCTGCGGTAAATCTCTTTATAGCGGTACACTTGATTTGGCTGAAGCTATAAAGGAAAGTCGTGAATAATCGCTAAAATTGATTTAGTTTTGGTATAAATCTATCTTTTTGTGCCTTTCTACTTGATTTTAAAGCGATATTCAGTATAATAAATACATACCGAAAGGAAAAATTATGCTTGCAAAAAGAATAATACCCTGCCTTGATGTAAGAGACGGCAAGGTGGTAAAGGGTATAAATTTCGTTGGAATAAAAGAAGTCGGAGACCCTGTAGAATGTGCGGCAGAGTACAACGATCAGGGAGCTGACGAAATATGCTTTCTTGACATAACTGCAACTCACGAGGGCAGAAAGACAATGGTGGATGTGGTGAAACGCACCGCACAGAGGGTTTTTGTCCCACTTACAGTAGGCGGCGGAATATCGTCCGTTGACGATTTCAGAGAGCTGCTCAGAAGCGGTGCAGATAAGGTTTCTGTAAATTCTGCGGCAGTAAGAAATCCAAATCTTATAAAAGAGGCGGCTGAGATTTTCGGCAGTCAATGCGTAGTTGTTGCCATTGATGCAAAGAAAAAAGGTGACAGCTGGACTGTTGTTGTAAACGGCGGCAGAATTGATATGAATATAGATGCTATAGAATGGGCACAGAAGGCTGAAGAGCTTGGAGCTGGCGAAATTCTGCTTACCTCAATGGACACAGACGGAATGAAGACGGGCTTTGATATCGAGCTTTTAAACGCCGTATGCGATAAGGTGAAGATTCCCGTAATTGCCAGCGGCGGATGCGGTACATTACAGCACTTCTCTGATGTGTTTAAAGAAACCAAGGCATCTGCGGCCCTTGCAGCTTCGCTTTTCCACTATAAGGAGCTTACAGTAAGCGAAGTAAAACAGCACCTTAAAGATAACGATATCCCTGTGAGAAATTTTTAAAGAAGGTAAAAAAATGGATTTAGATATTTATTTTAAAAAAGCTGAGCTTATCCCTGCTATCGTTACCGATATAGATACAGGTGCAGTGCTTATGCTCGCATATATGAATAAGGAAAGCTTAAAGCTTACGCTCGAAACAGGCTATACATGGTTCTGGAGCAGATCAAGAAAGGAGCTGTGGAACAAGGGAGCTACCTCGGGCAATATGCAGAAGGTGATCGAAATTCACGCAGACTGCGATGATGATACACTCCTTGTAAAGGTAAAGCCCGCAGGTCCTGCCTGCCATACGGGAAGCTATTCCTGCTTTTTTAAGGAAGTAATTAAAAACGAAGAATAAGAGGAATTTATTATGTCACTTTATGAAGAAATTTTTGCGGTATTAAAGCAGAGAAAGGCTGATTTTGACAGCGGTAATGCACCCGAAAAATCCTACACCTGCTATCTTTATGAGAAGGGTGTGGATAAAATATGCAAGAAGATAGGTGAGGAAGCGTCCGAAACTATCATTGCGGCAAAGAACAATGACAATGAAGAGCTTATGAACGAAATTAACGATCTTCTCTATCACATCATGGTTCTTTGTGTAAATCAGGGACTTGAATGGTCAGATGTTGAAAAAGTCCTTGATGAAAGAAATGAAAAGATTGGTAACTTAAAACAGTTCCATACCACAGACAAGCTTTCATAAATTACGAGGTGTAAAAATGAAAAAGCAACTTAAAACCAGAATCTTAGCAGCATTTATGGGTATCGCTATGCTTACAGCTTTTGCAGCAGGATGTGCAGGCGATAACTCATCAACAGACAACAGCACAGCATCAGATAACAGCTCAGTAACATCTGAAAACAACTCATTAACGTCAGACGACACAAGTTCACAAGCAGGCACTCCCGAGCCTATTCGTGATATAAGCTCTATGGAGCTTGTAAAGGAAATGAAGGTCGGCTGGATACTCGGTAACACACTTGACGGTGGCGGAAAAAACTTAAAGGGTGCATCTGCTCAGTCTCTTGAAACCGCCTGGGGTAATCCTGTTACCACAAAAGAAATGATTGACGCAGTAGTAGCTGCCGGTTTTAATATCATAAGAATACCTGTAACCTGGGACTGGAGCACCGGCGAAGCCCCCGATTACAAGATCAGCGACGAATGGATGAACAGAGTTCAGGAGGTTGTTGATTACGCTATCGACAACGATGTATTTGTCATCCTCAATATACATCACGAAACCTGGCATTATCCCACAGCGGATAATTACGAAGCGGCAAGTGACAGACTGAAAAAGGTCTGGACTCAGATAGGTACCCACTTCGAGAATTACGACGAAAAGCTTATATTTGAAGGTATGAATGAGCCTCGTGTAATCGGCACAAGCGAAGAATGGAACGGCGGTAGTCCTGCTACAAGAGAGATTGTAAACAAGCTGAATTTCGACTTTGTTGAAACTATCCGCAGTCTTGGTGGCAACAATAAGCTCCGTCATCTTATGATTCCCGGTTATGCGGCGTCAGCTGACTCCAGGGCACTTAACGATATTAAAATTCCCGAAAATGATAATAAGATAATCGTTTCTGTTCACGCATATACGCCTTATAACTTTGCATTAAATCAGAGTGCATCGGCAACAGGTAGGTGGTATGCACAGAGTAAGGGTCACACAGGTGAAATCGACAGAATAGCAAACGAATTAAAGACACTTTTCATAGATAATGGCACACCCGTTATTATCGGTGAATTCGGTGCGGTAAACCGTGATAACGAATTATACAGAGCCGACTGGGTAAAGTACTACATCACAAGAATGAAGCAGGTAGGCGTTCCTTGCGTATGGTGGGATAACGGTGCTTTTAACGGCGGTGGTGAGAATTTTGGTTTCTTTGACCGCAATACACTTACCTTCAGATATCCCAAAATACTTGAAGCAATTATGACAGCGGTAAATACTGATGTGGATTTAGAAGAAATGATAACAGCGCCTTTAGTGATTTATGACAAAGATAAGGCAGCATAAATAAATAAATAAGACCATCTTTTATAGATGGTCTTTTGTTTTCTGATCATTGCTTTAATAAAAGAAAATAATTTAAAGCTTTTTTGCTTTCAATAATATATATTTCACATGAGTCGCCGACGCTCGAGCTTGGGTCGTAGGGAAAAAACTGAGAATAGAAAACAGGAGATGGTACAAAATCAGCGTCTGTTATCTGACATTCTAAATGGTATTTGCTGTAGGTTCTGCCGGATGAGGTCGTATTCTGGTGACGGACAGCCTTCCTAACTTTTCCTATGTACTTCTTGCCTTTTTTTACTACAGCGATATACATAAAAAGATTTTTTAATTCATTTATGATTCTGATAACTCCTATAAGAGCTGCAAGTGATACAATGACGATTCCCGAAACAGGACCGAACAGATCTGTTTTTGCGTCACCTCTGTCAGGGAAAAGATCAGGTGGCTTCGGGGTATTCATAGAGTTTATAATGAGAATGATAATAAAAATACAAAACGCTATCCAGCAAAGCGATATTAAAAGATTTAATAGTTGAGGTTTTCTGCATTCTTTAAGTTTAAGAGTTTTCAGATTATTTGTATTCATAAGCTTCTCCTGTATTAGTGCGATGTAGCTAAATTGAAACCCGAATGTTCTTGTTTAATTCTATCATAAAGAATAAAACAAATCAATAGTAAGTTTTTTTTGAATAATGGAAAAAATTTTTTCAAAAACCCCTTGACAAGTTAGTGATAATATGATATTATCAAAATGTAAATAACAAAACAGAGGGGAGGCATACAGTTGAAGGAGGAAAAGAAATTCCTTGAAAGCTATCACATAGAAAGCTATGACAGACCATCGGTAGCAACCGATATAGCGGTATATACCATAAGGTCAGACGATAGCGGCAGTTTCCGCAAAGATCCTGAAAAAAGACTGTCTATACTCCTTATTGAAAGAGGAGAACATCCCTTTAAAGGAATGTGGGCGTTACCCGGCGGCTTTGTAAAAATGACTGAAACAGTACCCGAAGCGGCTATCAGAGAAGTCAGAGAAGAAACAGGTATAAAGCCGTCGGCACTTATTTATACGGGTGTATTCAGCAATATTAATCGTGACCCAAGAGGCAGAATAATCTCAAATGCTTTTAGCTGTATATTAAAGGATTGTGAAAAGCTGACTGCAGGCACAGATGCAAAAAATGCAAAGTGGTTTGATATAAGCCTTACCGAAGGAGATAAAAAGTACACACTTACCCTTACAAATGGCGATACCTCGCTTTCTGCCGAAATCTGCGAAAGTATAAGCCAAGAAGGGATAAAGGAGTACACCGCAGCCGATAATAATACCCTTGCTTTTGACCATGCAGAAATAATTCTGACATCTTTAAATCAGATAAGAAGTAAGGCAGACAATTTTGAGCTTATCTTTGATTTTTTGCCATCAGAATTTACACTTGCCGAGCTTCAGAAGGTGCAGGAAGTGATAACAGGTAAGACCTCAGTACCTGCAAACTTCAGACGAAAGGTCAGCGAATATGTTGAAGAAACAGGCAATATGACAGGCGGTGCGGGACACAGACCCGCAATGCTTTATAGAAAGAAGGTGCTTTTATGAAGCTCAGTAAAAAAGAAGCCTACGATCTTCTGATAAGCGGACTAACCAATCCTGATGAGATACGCTATGTAGCACACTCAAAGTATGTGGGAGATCTGGCAGGAATGATTGCGAAGGAGCTTTCTCTTGACAGTGAATATGCGGCGGTGCTGGGTTATCTTCACGATATCGGCAGAAAATATGAATCGGATAATCATATTTACGCAGGCTATGAATACCTAAAAGATAACGGCTATAGCGAATATGCCTTTATCTGTCTTACCCACTCTTTTTTAAATAATGATATAGAATGTATCTGCGGATGTTTTTTAAGTCCCGACAGCAGAGGTTATAGCAAGGTAAAGGAGTTTATAGAAAATCATCCTTACACCATATATGATAAGATAATACAGACCTGTGATCTGTTGTGCTTACATTCAGGCGGTACAACCTTAGAAGACAGAATAGAAGATATCGAGCAGAGAAAGGGTACGCATCATAAATCCCTTTATCATAAAGAAACGGCATTTTCACAGAAAGAAGAGATAGAAAAAATGCTCGGACATTCAATTTACGATTTTTATGACAGCTTATAAGCAGAAAGGAAAAAGCTATGAAAAAGTTTTTGATAGTTGTAGATATGCAGAAGGACTTTGTAGACGGTGCTTTGGGAACGGAAGAAGCGGTTAAGATAGTTCCTTTTGTAGAAAATAAAATAAAGAATTTCGATGGTGAAATAATAGTAACCTACGATACACATTTTGAAAATTATATGAATACGGCAGAAGGCAAAAAGCTCCCCGTACCTCACTGCATAAAGGGTACTGAAGGCTGGAAGCTTGACAGCAGGGTTGAAAAGGCTCTTTACGGCAGAAGCTATACAGAAGTAGAAAAGCTCACTTTCGGTTCTGTTGATCTTCCCGCAGTAGTAAGAACAGCGGCAAGAAATGAAGACTTTTCGATAGAGCTTATCGGACTTTGCACAGATATCTGTGTTGTAAGCAATGCACTTATATTAAAGGCCAATTTCCCCGAAGCAGAAATCACGGTAGATGCAAAATGCTGTGCAGGTGTAACGGTGGAAAGTCATAATGCGGCACTTTTGACAATGAAATGCTGTCAGATAGAAATAAAGGAATGAGAGGTATATAATATGAATTTCAATGCTGAAAAGGTAAAAAATGATTGCGTACAGTGGATAAGAGATTTCTTCCACGAAAACGGCAAGGACTGCAATGCAGTAGTCGGTATTTCAGGCGGTAAGGACAGTTCAATAGTAGCGGCACTTTGCGTAGAGGCTCTCGGCAAGGACAGAGTAATAGGCGTGCTTATGCCCTGCGGAGAGCAGCACGACATAGATATGGCACAGTTGCTTGTAGATACACTTGATATAAAGCACTTTGTAGTGAATATCAAGGATGCGGTTGAAGGTATCACAAAGGCTATCCCCTTTGAAATGTCAAATCAGAGTGTGGTAAATCTTCCTCCCCGTATCAGAATGGCAACTTTATATGCGGTTTCCCAGAGCCACAACGGACGAGTTGCAAACACCTGCAATCTGTCTGAGGACTGGGTAGGCTATTCTACACGTTACGGTGATTCGGTAGGCGATTTTTCTCCCTGCTCAAATCTTACAGTAGCAGAAATGAAGCAGATAGGCAGACTTTTAGGTCTTCCCGATGTACTTGTCGATAAAGTGCCCATCGACGGACTTTGCGGAAAGACAGATGAAGAAAACCTCGGTTTTACCTATGCAGAGCTTGATTTATATATAAGAGAGGGTATAGAGCCTGCACCCGAAAAGAAGGAGAGAATAGATCACCTTCACAGAATAAACCGGTTTAAATTACAGCTTATGCCAAGCTTCAAGCCCGAATTTTAATTTACGAAAGGAGTTTTGATATGAAACTACAGCCTATTGTTATATCTTTGCTGGATACCGATTTATACAAGTTCAATATGAATCAGGTAATATTTCATAAGCACACAGACTTATGCGGACAGTATTATTTCAAATGCCGCAATACCGATGTGAGATTTACAAAGGAAATGGCACAGGAAATAAGCGAGCAGGTGGATCACCTCTGCACGCTTAAATTCACAAATGACGAGCTCAGCTACCTTCGTTCCATCCGTTTTATCAAGGATGACTATGTGGAGTTTTTAAGACTCTGGCATCCTATAAGAGATTATGTGACAGTTGATTTAACAGCCGACGGCGAGCTTCAGATAATCGTAGATGGACCTTTGTTCTCTGCAATGCAGTTTGAAATATACCTGCTTGAAATCGTAAACGAGGTATATTTCAGAATGAATTATGATTATGATGTGCTTTTAAAGTCTGCTGAAGAAAAGCTTGACGCAAAAATAAAGGCTCTGAACGATGGCACATATAACTTTATCTTTGCAGAATTCGGTTGCCGCAGAAGATTATCAAGAGAGTGGGAAGACGTAGTTGTAAAGCGTCTTGCCACAGAAACAAAAAACTGCATCGGTACATCCAATGTTTATCTCGCAAAGAAGTATGGTATCACTCCCATAGGTACTTATGCTCACGAATTTGTACAGATGTATCAGGGCATTGACTCTATCCCTCTTGCATATACCAACCATTTTGCAATGCAGGACTGGTATGACGAATACAAGGGCGATAACGGTACAGCACTTACCGATACTATAACAACAGATCTTTTCCTGCTTGACTTTGACAGATCTATGGTCAACAACTATACAGGTGTCCGTCACGACAGCGGAGACCCTTATCAGTGGGGCGACAGAATGATAGAGCATTATAAGAAGTATGGTGTAGATCCTAAAACAAAGCTTTTACTGTTCAGCGACAGCCTGAATTTTGATAAGGCTCAGGCTTTACATAACTATTTTGCCGATAAGACAAAGGTATCCTTTGGTATAGGAACATTTTGCAGTAACGATACCTGCGAAAAGGCACTGAATATAGTTATAAAGCTTCAGTACGTAAACGGCAGACCCGTTGCAAAGCTCTCCGACACACCCTCTAAGGCAATGTGTAAGGATGAGCAGTATCTCGATTACTTAAAACGCTCTGTAGAATTCAGACTTGGTAGGGAGAAGTGAATTGATGATACAAAAGTACAAACTTCGTTTCTTTATTGAATGGGGTGGAAGTATTCTATGGGCTGATGCTTCTGATAAAGCTACGTATAAAAAGTTTAACATCGGTCCGATAGAGCCTGAGCAACTGAACGTATCAGAAGAATTATGTATGGAATTGCACAGTCTGGAAGATGAGTGGCAGACCTCACTGAATTGGGAATATCCCCCCGATCCATCTCCGTGGAGTGATGAGCAATTTGATGATTTTTTCAAAAGGTTGAAATCTGCTTATCAAAAATTGTGTGATGAGTTGAAAGATAGTTGTGATATCGCTTTTTGTATGGCGGAAGAAAATGACGAAACATAAAAACAAAGCCATCGGCATTGCCGATGGCTTTGTTGTATAGTAATGACACTGCACTTACGAATTGGATGGTTTCAACTCCTGAACGGTATAACAAAAGATTTTTTTATGTTTATAGGTATGAATTCTCACAGTTTTAGTGAAATGGTTCGCTAACGCTCACGGTGAAATAATTTACTTCGTAAATTATGAAATTTGATGCTGTCGCATCAAGTGAAATTAAATCCGTCCCACTTCCCGACAAAGTCGGATTTAGTTGAAAAAAGCTCATTGCTTTCGCAATGAGCTTTTTTCTGGTACGGGCGACAGGACTTGAACCTGCACACCGAAGGCAATAGAACCTAAATCTATCGTGTCTGCCAATTTCACCACGCCCGCATATTAACTTACTTTATAACATCTGTAAAAATAAAACTACGCTGAATAAAATATTCAGCGTAGAATGGCGGAAAGAGAGGGATTCGAACCCTCGAACGGGTATTAGCCGTTACACGATTTCCAATCGTGCGCCTTAGACCAGCTCAGCCATCTTTCCACGACTTTAATATTCTAGCACATTTTTTTGAAATAGTCAAGTCTTTTTTGAAATTTTTTTGTATTTGTGTTATGCGAAAAAATCTACCCTTGATTTTTTTAAAAACCTGTGCTATTATATTCTAAAATTAAGTCAGAAAGAGGTGGTATTATGAAAATTTCGGTATGCGATGACGAAAAGAGCTTTGCAGAGGGACTTGTATCAGAAATATCAGCCTTTTTCCTTGAAAGAAATATCGAATGTGAATTCAGCTTTTTCTCCGAGGGAGAAGAATTTTTATCATCAATAAAAGAAAATAATGATTACGAGCTTATCTTTATGGATATAAACCTTATCACCGCTGACGGTGTAAATATCGTATCAAAGCTACGTGATATGGAAATAACCACCCCCGTTATATTTGTCACAAGCCTTGAGAACAGAGCTATAGACGGTTATGATGTGGACGCCTTCGGCTTTGTGGTAAAAAAGAGCTATAAGGAAAAGCTGCCCCGTGTTCTCACAAAGCTATATGACAAGCTTTATAACAAAAAGACAATGGCAATACACGAAAAGGACAGCACCGAGATTATGAACACTGAGGATATTTTGTATATCGAATCGGACAAGCGTGCAAGTGTAGTACATACTATGGCGGGTGTTTTAAGTGATATCCGTCCTATAGGACAGATAAGCACCGAGCTTTCTGCGGATGATTTTGTCGAGGTGTTCAAATCTGTCTATGTGAATATTGCTAAAATAAAAAGAATAAACAGCGATACGGTAATTCTTGAAAATGAAGAATCCTTACCGCTCAGCCGCCGCAACAGAAAGAATGTTATGTATGCGGTTATGAAGAAGGTGGGCAGGGGATGAAAAAGCATAATAAAAATATACTCTTCCTTTTGCTTGCCGTTTTGTTTATGGTGAGTATAAATTCTGCTATCTTTTACTATACCGTCTGCACAGGCGATACCGTAAAAAGTATAGACTGCTACGGTCAGACCTATGAGTCGGAACGTTCTGTCAATGCGGAGATAAATAAAATTCTTGAAAAGTACGGAAACAATTACCCGCTTATGAAGGAAGAGCTTCAGCAGGAAAGCATTAAGCTGAATGAGGTTTATTATAATCTTCGTGAGATTGAAAAATACGGTCCGATGTTAAGCGATGCTTTGAAAAACCAACATCTTGTCGCTAAGGAAAAGGAAACCTTAAAGAAGCTTATCGAATATTTCGGCAACGATAATGTCGTTATCGAATCTGCAAAGGAAAATGTCCACGGCAAGATGAATGTAATAAATCTTACTGTAAAAAACATAGATAAGTATACTGATTATGACAGCTTTATAAAGTCAGTATCAGATAATGCGGATTCTATGCTGGAGATTTCAATCTATAAAAATGATCTTTTTGCGGTAAATAATATTGAAAAGACAAAAGTGGATTACAACGCATTAAGCGGACTTTCACCCGTATATACAGAGGACAGCGGACTGAGTTCATTTCTGAACTACAGAATAACGGATATCATAGCTATTTTATCAGTGCTTTTGTTACTTCCGTTTTTTGCAGGGATGATAAAGAGTGCAGATTCTACTCTCATCCTTGACAGAAGATATGCAGTGATTTTCCCTCTTATCCTGACAGGTGCCGTTATAGTAATGCAGGGCGTAAATCTTCTCTTTTCTGTACTTTTTATCGGAAAGATAGACCTTTCTCTCCCTGCTCAGTCCTATCCTATACTCTTCTATTCGGGAGAAAAAATAAGTACAGGCCTACTTATCCTGCACTTTTTCCTGTCAAAGATAGTTGGTACTGTGATATTCCTGCTGTTATCCTCTTCTCTTGTCTGTATTGTAAAGGGCAGTAAGGGGGTAAAGAAGCTTGTCGGCAGTCTTGCAGTAATATTATTCGTGGTATTTGAAGCCGTTACTGTTATCTTTATGGGTGATGGCAATATTTTAAAGGAACTGAATATATTCTCCTGCTTTATGCCTGAACGCTTTTTTATAAGATACATAAATGTTGATATCTTAGGAAACGCCGTATCAAGAACAGGCATATTCTGGGGCTTTGCACTTGCGGTACTTCTGATATCCTTAATAGTCTTTATAAGAAGTCTTGGCAGCTTTATGAAAATAGCAAGAGCAGACGCCGAGCAAAGCTATTATAACGAGATAAACAGAAAGTACGAGCAATCCCGTGCTATCCGCCACGATATCAATAACCATCTGACCGTTATCAGTATGTTTATAGAAAAGGGCGATAACAAGGGTGCATTAAAATACATAAACGAGGTCTTTGACGAAACCAGCCTTGCAATGCAACCTCTTAAAACAGGCTCCAGCGTGCTTGATGCATTGCTCCATAAAAAGACAGAGCAAGCGTCAAAAAGCAATATAACCTTGTCTTACGAAGTAAACGCATCGCTGAACGTGGGGATATCCGATTACGATATGTGTGTTATCTTCGGTAATATTCTCGATAACGCTATTGAAGCGGCAAAGAAGGCTGATGAAGATAAAAAGGATATAACCCTTACAGTCGGCACACAGCACGATATGCTGTATATATCCTGCCACAATTTCCATAGCAATGATATTAAGGAGCAAGGAGACAGGTTGATGACCACAAAATCAGACACCGCAATGCACGGAATAGGCCTTTCCCGTATAAAGACCGTAGCGGCAAAATACGGCGGTACAGTGAAGGTCAGCTATGATGAAACCAGCTTTCTTATTGAAGTATTAATACACAAAATTAAATAAAATTGACCGCTTTTGCAGGAAAAACGACCGCTTGTGCAAAAGCGGTTTACTTTTTTGTTTCTGATTGTTATAATGCAGATAGTAGGGGTCGATAAGCAGAATTGCGGTGACCTTCAGGTCATGTCCCCGATGACCCGTCAATAAACAAAAAGGAGAAACAGTATGCTTAAAAGAATAATTTCAATATTACTTATCTGTGCTATGGCGGTGACTTTTACTGCCTGCTCAGAAAACACTACCTCTGTAACAAGTGGTACAAGTATTAATGAGAGCGGTAACGAAAGTGTGGATAATTCAGAAATCACATCAGAAACTTCTTCAGATGTAAATGAAAACATCACAGTCCAGAATTCGCCGAATAAGGTGGACGACACCTTACCCCAGTGTGAGCCTGCAAATCTGCCGTCTTATGTTTTTGACGCCCGAAACGTTATGAAAGGAAAAGAGGGTTATTATTATACCTCTACGTTAAGCTCGGGCGATAAATTCAGCAATGCTCTGTATTATTATGATCTGGCAACGGGTAAGTCGATACCTCTATGCAGTAAGCCTCAGTGTATACACGACGGAAATGATTTCTGTACTGCGACAGGTGGATTTTTCTTTATAAACGGAAACGGCAACGCAGACGTTCTTTATAACGGGTATATCTACCGACTCGGCAATACCGCCGAAGAGTCTGATAAATTTGAGCTGGCTCTTTTTAAAGCCGATTTACAAGGTAATGAATTATCAAAGGTGACAGATATACTTTCTGTCTCTATAGGAGAAGATATGTCAGAGCCTGAATTATGGAGTAAAGTATTCCATTACGGTAAAATGATCATAACCGTGCAATTTCACGATGATGGCACAGGATGGTCAAATCAATTTTACATCGTAGATATTTCAACAGGTGAAAAGAAAGAAATAAACGTACCTGAACATAAAAAAGGTACAAGGGTAGAATATGAGACAGGTATATCCCTTGTATGTGACGGTGACTGGCTTTACTACACCGCAAGGTATGTGGCATATAAAAGTCCGGTTCAGTCAGAGGCGAATATGTCCTATAACAGAACCGTAATGTACAGATATAACCTGAAAACAGGAGAAACAGTAGAAGTAGAAGAAATGCCCGATATCTATTCTTCCTTTACGGTAAACGACGGCATTATCTACTATACGGTGGCGGACCGCAAGAGTAACACGTTTTCTCTTTATTCTTTAGATACAAATACAGGAAAGGTCACAACATTAGCGGACAAGGTACAGCAGACTTATGTTGATGGAAAATACATTTCTCATAATAACAAGGTTACGGTAGTTACTGACAGGCAGTATCTTTATATCTGCACAAGAGGACTTACAGGCTATTATAGCGAGAGTAACGTAAACAAAGAAAAGCAAGACGATATAGATTTTTATATCTACAGTCTTGACGGCAAGCAGCTTTTACACGGACTGCCGGGAAAAAGTATAGATGTTGCATACTGGAGCTATAGCTTTGCTGCAGTTGACGGTGAGGTATATCTGAGATTTTCTGACTATGGACAAGGAGGCGGTGAAAGCTTATCGGGGATGTACACGATAAAAACCGAAGACCTGATAAACGGCGGTACTGAGTGGACAAAGCTCTATAAAGCAATAAACTAAGGAGAGATAAACAAAATGAAAATGAAAAAAGTATTAAGTATAATCTTAACAGCGACAATACTGCTGACCACTGCTTGCAGTGATAACAACACATCTTCCGTAAACTCACAGAACAGTACCATCAGTAATTCCTCGGGCGGCGTTACCGACAACACCACAAGCAGTATGGTAGTTGAAAATACACCGAATAAGGTGGATGATACTTTGCCTCAGTGCGAGCCTGCAAATCTTAATTATAAAAACGTGATGAAAGGCGACAGCGGTTACTACTATAAGGACTGGTGGCAGGTAGATGACGATACTTTTTCCCGTGGTATCGTTTATTACGATAATGCTACGGGAAAATCTATACCCCTTTGCAGTAAGCCGCAGTGCATGCATGACGGTAATGCCTTCTGTGCTTCTTCAAGCTTTGATTCAGAATATGATGTTCTTTATAACGGTTACATATACAGGTTGGGTTATCACATTACCGAAACAGAATACGCTATAAGACTGCTCAAATCAGATCTGCAGGGTAACGAGCTATCAAAGGTGACGGATGTACATAAGGGGCTTTTAGATGATAGCGGTGCATATCCGCTGATAGACAGCCTTGTGTTCCACTACGGAAAAATGTTTTTAACTTTTGAGAAAACCAACGGCGATCAATCCAGCCGTGTTTTGTATATGGTTGATTTAGAAACAGGCATCGGTAAGGAAATTTATGTGCCTGAGCCCGAAAACAAGGCAACAAGAATTTTTTATCAATGCTACAGAACTCTGGTTGCTGATGGCGAATGGCTGTATTATACTACGAGAGATATAAAATGGGATGGCACAAAGATATATGACGAACAGCATATGTCGTATAACAGAACTGTGATGTATCGTTATAATCTGAAATCAGGACAAACGGAAATAATCTCCGCTATGCCGGATATTTATTCCTCCTTCACAGTAAATAACGGAATAATCTACTATACTGTAGCAGACAGAAAAAATAACACCTTTTCTCTTTATTCCTACGATATCGCAAAGGACAAGACCACAACCTTTGCGGAAAATATAAAGCAGGAGTATGTGGAAGGAAAGTATGTGTTTGATTACATTAAGATAACGGTAATTACCGACCGAAAATATCTTTATGTATGCACAAGGGGTGTAAATGGCAGCTCGTTTTTAAAAGAGAATAATGTAGATGATATAGATTTTTATATCTATGATTTAGAGGGCAATCAGCTTTTACATGGGCTTCCCGGAATGGAAACACTTCTTGATATGGAAAAGGAATGGAGCTATAACTTTTGTGCTTTAGACGGAGAAATATATTTCTATTATCAGGATGATAACGACAGGGGGAGCGATTCGAGTGAGAATGGAAAATCGGGTATGTATACTATAAAAACCGAAGACCTAATAAACGGCGGTACTGAGTGGACAAAGCTCTATAAAGCAATAAACTAAGGAGAGAAAAACAAAATGAAAAAACTCTGTTGTGCAGGGATTAACGGAGGAATGCATTAATGCTCGAAATTAAAAACCTTACAAAAAAATACGGCGACTTTGCCGCCCTTTCCGATTTCAGCTACAGCTTCGGTAACGGCGTTTACGGACTGCTCGGTGCTAACGGGGCAGGTAAATCTACTTTTCTTAATCTCATCACCGACAATATAAAGCGTACCGAGGGCGAGGTGCTTTATAACGGTACGGATATTTTAAAGCTTGGCGGAAAGTATCGCAGAAAGGTAGGTTATACACCACAGCTTCAGGGTATGTACGAGGACTTTTCGGCAAGACAGTTTCTGCGTTATATCGGTGCTTTAAAGGGTATGAAGCATAAGGAATGTAAAAAACAGACTGAGGAATTTTTAGAAATTGTCGGTCTTAAAAAGGTGGCAGGCAAAAAGCTGGGCGAATTTTCAGGCGGTATGCGTCAGAGAGTTCTGCTTGCGGCGGCTATGCTTGATAATCCCGAAATAATGATTTTGGACGAGCCAACCGCAGGTCTTGACCCTGAAGAAAGAATAAGACTCAGAAACTACATATCGGAAATTTCAAGAAACCGCACAGTACTGCTTGCAACCCACGTTGTAAGCGATATTGAGTCTATTGCAGAAAGTGTTATTGTACTTAGTCACGGAAAGATAAAGATATCCGGCAGTCCCTCAGAGCTTAATAATTCCATACGAGGTAAAGCGTTCTTTTTTGAAGGAAGCTATGAAGAGGTTATGGAAAAGAAAAAGCAGTTCCCGAAAGGTGAGATATCCCTTTCAGGCGACAGCTATAAGATAAGAGTGCTGTGCGATGTTGAGCCTGACGAATTCCGTCCCTCCGACCAGCCGATAAATTTAGAGGATGTATATCTTTATTATGCGGAGGGCAGAAGATGAAAGAACTGCTCAGAACCGCACTATCCAAAAAGATGCTTTTACTGACCTTGCTTATGGTCTTTGTAAACTGTGTTTTCTTTTCATACGAGTGCGATACGGAAAAGCAGATAACCCTTACAGGCGATGAACTGACCGCTTATCTCGAAAGCTACCCCGATTATCTTCAGTCGGTATTTGATAACGCTGAAAATATGGGTACTATATCGCTTTTACAGGGTAAGGACTCCTTTGCGGTAAAAAATATAGATAAAACTGTAGCAGATTACAGCAAGCTCAGTGGCAAGGTGCAATTTGGCGAAAACAGAGCGATAGTAGCCTTTTCAAACTATATGACAGGCGACTTTATGATGATAGCTATAATCATCCTTATCGCAATACGCTTTTCTGAGGAAAGGCGTAAGGGTGTTACAGGGATAGTAAAGACTACCATCAAAGGCAGAAAGATACTTGCACTTCAGCGTATAGCAATTATAGCAGGCAGTGCAGTAGTAATAGCATTTCTATTTACTGTAACGGAAATTTTAACAGGTACTGTTATGCTTGGTGATATGGAGCTTTCACGAAGCATACAATCAGTACCCGAATTTAAAATGTGCTCATTGCCGATAAATATATACGGATATCTTACGATATCTACAGTTATGAAGGCGATGACTGTAATGACGATAGGCGTATTTATCTACCTTTTTACATATATTCTGAGCATTACTCCCGCTTCGCTCATAGCGGCGGTAATATTCGGAGTAGAATATATCCTCCACGCCTTTATAATTTCAACTGACCGCTTTAATTTCTTTAAATTTGCAAATATTTTTACAGGCCTTAAAAACGATGTCTTTTTCAAGAATTATTGCAATCTGAATATTTTCGGTATGCCTTTAGGCTTTATGGAAGCTTGTATAATACTTATAGTATTTCTTATAGTGCTTTTTTCCGTGCTTTGCGTGACTCTTACATCAGGTAATGCAGGGTTCTCGCTAAAGGGCTTTGCTGTACTATCAGGCTTTAAGGAAAAAGTAGCGGCAAAGCTGCCCACGTTACCACTTTTCTTGTGGGAAGCGAAAAAGATACTCGTAAATCAGAAGGGCATAGTTATAGTAATTGCCGCCGCCTTTCTTGCGATAAGCTCCGTTACCCAGTATAGTTATTACAGTTATACCGAATATGACAGAGCAAAGATGTATCAGAAGTACAAAGGCCCTGTAAATGAGAAAATGATTGAACGTATCGAAAATGATGTTGCGGGTCTTGAGCTTGGTGTTAAAAATCTTGAAGAGCTTCTTGAAAAAACTGACCCTGAAGATGAGGAGGAGCTTGCAAGACTTAGTCAACAGATAGTAAATCTGATGTCACAGCTTAATCTCACCAAAGAATTTTTAGAGCTTGGCAATGATCGCTTTGATTATTATAAAAGGACAGGCATACCCGTTCACTTAATAGATAACAAGCCCTATAAATTGCTTCTTATCTCGGATACGGCAACGATAAACAAAAACAGCCTTTATATCCTTATTGCACTTATAATTTGTTTTTCGGGAGTTATTGCTCACGAGCGGCAATGCAATATGTATGATATCCAGCGTTCACAACGGCGAGGACGAAAAACTCTTATTTTGTCAAAGCTGATACTTGTATTTATAATATCGGTACTGCTATCCGCGTCGGTGAATATAGCACATCTTATAAACTTTACCGATACGGTAGAGCTTATAAATTTAGATGTTCCTTGTCAGAGCCTTACTTTTCTTGACGGAATACCCTGGCTTAAAGTAAATATTTTAGAATATCTTATTATAACCTACACTTTAAGAATACTTGCCGCTTTTGCTGTCGGGTTGCTGATAACCGTTATCAGCAGACTCAGTAAAAGCTCGTCGATGGCAATGGGCGTATCTGCAGGTATCATACTTATTCCGACTATCTTAAAGGGTGCGGGAGTAACCTTTATGATAAGCTTTGCGGATTTTGTATCGCTTGTTTTAAAATGACAATCGAAATAAAAGTATAATAATTCTTTTCTTCAGAAAACCCCACTTCAGATTTATTTTCGTGAAGTGGGGTTATAAATTTATGGGTTAAAACCATAACCTCCCACAATCTGACAGAATAATTGCCACTGTCTAAGTCCATACTTTTAACAAGAAAAGTATGGACGGTGATCTTTTGTATTATAACAAGGTTGAAATAAGCGGTGTAAACACATCCAAATTAAAGGTGCTTAAGGAATCCGAAAAAATGGAGCTTTTAAATCGCATCAAAAACGGCGATACAAAGGCAAGAGAAGAGCTTATAAACGGCAATTTAAGACTTGTCTTAAGCGTTATTCAACGCTTTGCCACAAGAGGGGAAAACCCTGACGATCTTTTTCAGGTGGGCTGTATAGGACTTATGAAAGCGATAGATAATTTCAGTACCGAATTCGGCGTTAAATTCAGTACGTATGCTGTACCTATGATTATGGGGGAGTTAAGACGCTTCTTGCGTGACTCGGGTTCTGTAAGGGTAAGCAGGTCTATGAGAGATCTTGCCTATAAAGCTATGCAGGCAAGGGAAAAGCTTACAAATGAAAATCTCCGTGAGCCTACAATAGAGCAGATTGCAAAGGAGATAGATGCAAGGCGAGAGGACGTTGTGCTGGCACTTGAGGCTGTCAGCGAGCCTGTATCACTTTATGAGCCTGTATTTTCTGAATCGGGAGATACCATTTATATGATGGATCAGATAAGTGATAAACAGGATGATACCGACTGGCTTCAGGAGCTGGCGTTAAAGGACGCTATCCGCTCTCTTGACGAAAGGGAAAAACACATTTTAAGCCTGCGTTTTTTCAGAGGTAAAACACAGGTGGAGGTGGCAAACGAAATTGGCATAAGTCAGGCTCAGGTGTCCCGTCTTGAAAAGGGCGCTCTGACCAAAATAAAAAAGAAACTGTGAGTTAAAGCAAGGTGGACAATTTTCTGCCTTGCTTTTTTTATTATGTGGTGCTATAATAATTAATACATTCTGAATAAAGAGGGGATTATATGTTTAAAAATTTACAAATTCCAAGCAAATTCATTTTAATTATATTAACACTCGTATCCGCAGCTTTTATTATTGTCGGGATTGTCGGTAGCGTTTCTACCGATAATTTTACCGGTAAAGCGGAAAAGACATACGCCGAAGTAACTGATATTGATTCACAAAGAGATATAATCACTACAAGCAAAAAGAATAATACTAAATATACAGTTTATGTCGACTATATGGTATATGGTAAGACTTACAGCCATATAAAGCTTGGCACGTATAATTCGCCGATGGGATTAGGAGAATACGTTGAGATATATTACGATCCTGATGATCCCACTCGCATATCAGACGGCAAAAAATCGAGCAATTACGTTTCCATCTGCACCGGTATTGTTTTGTTTATAGTTGCTGTTTTTGTATTTATAAAGAAACGTAAAGATGAAATGGATGAGCTGGAGTAGTTTATTTATAGGATAAGTTTAAAGAAAACATAATTAAATAAAAAAGCAAGGTGGACAATTTTCTGCCTTGCTTTTTTATTCGTAATATGATAGAATAGTACCAATAAATGACTTTTTGGGGGTAATGTTGATGAAAAAGAAAAAAGGTGTAGCTGGTATTTTTGTTATAATAGTGTTTGCACTTTTTTCAACTGTGTTTTTACTTATAGGTGTTTTTGGAAAAATGAGTGTTGATAGTTTTATGAGTACGGCTGAAAAAACGGATGCAAGGATAACCGAGATAGAAGTATATTATCATAAGGACAGCGACGGTGACAGACATAAGCGACACAGAGTTTATGTAGAATACACTGTGGATGGCATATCGTATGATGCAAAGCTTAACAGCTATAATTCCACAATGTACGAGGGAAAAATAATCGAGGTATATTACGATCCCGATAATCCTGAAAAAATTATGTCTGATGACAGCACGCTCTTTATTGTCTTTATGTGTGTAGGTGGTGTGTTTGCAGCTATTACTGTTGCAGTAGCTATAACCATCATCGTAACAAGTCGCAAGCATAAGAATCTTATAACCGATGGCACGCCGTATACAGGTACTATAATAGATGTAAGAATGATTACAAATATAAAGGTAAACGGCGGACATCCCTACAGAGCCGACTGTGAGGTGATAAATCCTATTACTCAGGAAAGATATCTTTTCAGCTCGGAAAATGTCTACAGCGACATAAGACATCTTATAGGAGCACCTGTAGTTGTGTATATGGATAATCGGGATCCGTCAAAGCATTATGTGGATATCAACAGAGCAATATCAGATTATAATATCAATACAGGCACTAACGATTTCAGACGATAAAATGAGAAGGTGTGAAGCTTAAAAGCGAAAAGTCTCATCACTTGTAGGTGCAATATGTAGGCAGAGAAACGGAAATCTACATAGATAGAGTCGATCTGAAAAAATATTATGTGGATATGTCAAAGCAGGTCAAAAGCATACACAGACCCGACATTTAAACAACAGGTACATGATTTCAGAAATTAAGAGGTAATATATGAAACCAAAAAACACAATCGCAACTACCATATTCTATTTATCAATATTTGTTATAGTCGGTGCATTGCTTATAGTGTTCGGCGTACATATGATAATTGAACAGGAAGTAGTAGGTCCTTTTATAATCTGTTTTTTATTCGGCGGCATATTTATATTTGCAGGGATTTTTGCAATAGTAAGCACCGTGAAAAACCGTCCCGACAGAGCTTATCTAAAAAAATCGGGACAAAAATGCAACGGAGTTATAATAAAAATCATCCCGGACTACAGTACCACTTTGAATGGCAGACATCCCGATATGGCACTGTGCCACGTTGTTGACTGCTATACAGGAGAACCTTTCGAGGTTACAAGTACAGGGTACATGAGCGACCTTACGAAATACGTAATGCGAGAAGTAGACGTATACATAGACAGACATGATAGAAAAAAATACTTTGTGGATATTGAAAAATTGGTTCAGGAATATTCTGAAACACTTGATACAACAGGTGTTCACGATTACAGAAATTGAGGTGTTGACGTATGAAACTTAAGAATGTCATCGGTCCTATGGTGTTTTATCTGGCTGTCGCCTTTGTGGCTGGAGTAACGCTTGTCTTTCTCGGAATAAAAATGTTTACGGGAGAAGAGGGTAATACTGCCATACCTTTCATTTTGCTTTTTTTAGGAATACTGATTATCTTTGTTTCTATGTTGTCTATAAGAAGCACCTTGAAAAAAGTAAAAGTGACCGATGACTTAAAGCGAACGGGTTATAAATGTCCGGGTGTTATTATTGAGATAGTGCCGGATTACAGCATGTCGATTGAAGGCAATCATCCTCTTATAGCGAGATGTCACGTGATGGACAGTATAACAGGGGAAATAATGGTGCTGAAAAGCGACCCTTATTTCAATAATCTTTCAAAGCTTATGTATAAGGAAGTTGACGTGTATATAGACGACCTGGAAAAAGGCAGATATTTTATAGATATGGAAAAGCTGATGCGTGAAAATCCCACTCTTGTCTGTGAAATAGCTTCCTATGATTATACTCCTGATTAAAGATTTAAAAAAAATAACGGGCAACATGCCCGTTATTTTTTTGTGTTATGCATTTTTGCACAAAACGTCACCTTTTCGTCTACATTAAGACATTGAAAAAATTAATGTTCGGTTCTATAATGAGAATATAATAAAAATCATAAGGAGAATTTAAAAATGCCAAATCCATATTTACCGGGTTGGGAATATATTCCCGATGGCGAACCGAGAGTATTCGGCGACAGAGTATATGTTTACGGTTCTCACGACAAAGCAGGCTCGTCCACATTCTGTGATTATGTTCTCAAATGCTGGAGTGCACCTATAAACGATCTTAACAATTGGATGTGTCACGGCGATATATTCCATACGATGGCTGACAGAGATCACCCGTCTGATACAGACTGGACAGGGGAAAATCAGCAGCTTTATGCACCTGATGTAGTTGAAAAGGACGGTAAGTACTACCTTTACGCTTATATCATAAATTCTATCGGCTGTGTAGGTGTAAGCGACAGACCTGAAGGACCCTTCAGGCTGCTTTCAAAATACAAATATACAGTACCTGATGAAGTCTGCTGCAATGGCTGGTTTATTGATCCGGGCGTACTGGTTGATGATGACGGAAAGGTCTATATTTACTGTGGCTATGAACGCTCCTTTATGGCACAGGTAAACCCCGATAATATGTATGAGGTATCAGGTGATACTGTTATTGAACACATTATCCCTATTGAACCAAGAGAAGAATACGGCTTTTCAGAAAACGATGAGCTGTTCTTTGAGGCTTGTTCACCCCGAAAGGTAGGAGATACCTACTATCTTATCTATTCACCCAAGAGAGGTTGCCGTCTTGCTTATGCAACATCAGATAAGCCCACGGGACCTTTTACCTACAGAGGATATATAGTGGATAACGGAGTGGATTATCCGGGCGGTAACGACCACGGCTCAATTGCACAGATAAACGGTC
Source organism: Ruminiclostridium sp. (assembly GCA_045533495.1). GTDB lineage: Bacteria > Bacillota > Clostridia > Oscillospirales > Ruminococcaceae > Ruminiclostridium_E. Next base: position 38,925 of record JAZSHW010000140.1, read on the forward strand.
AGTGGTACATCTTCTACCACAGAATGACCAATAATTCCATAATGTCAAGAAGAGCTTGTGTAGAAAAGATTGAGATTCTTCCTGATGGAACTATCCCTCCCGTTGAGATGACTTCCCTTGGCTTTGAAGACTCCTTGAATCCTTATAAAGTAACAGAAGCGGATATCGCTTGTGTGCTTAAAAACGGTGGCACTATCATCGAAAAGAATGTTTTTGACAGAGCTATTACCGATATTTTAGAGGACACGGTTATTGGTTATAAGTATTTTGACTTCGGCGACGACTTCGGTAGCAAGACAATGGAGTTTTCAGCAGATATCGAAGGTCTTGGCCTTGATTGCCGTATGCATATCCTTATTGACGGAGAAGACGGAGAAGAAATAGGCTGTCTTGATATAGGCAGAAACGGTGGAACTCTTACAACGGTTGTAAAGGCAGTAACAGGCAGACATTCTGTATTCTTTAAGGTAACTACCGATTATGTGGGCTGGCCTGCAGGTTGTTTCAAAAACAGAGCTTTGTTTGCACTGAAAAAATTCGTTTTTACAAAGTAACTGTTGCACAAAAGGTAACTATATGTTAAAATAGAATCATATCACTGAAAAGGAGATATGATACATTGAAGATAGGAACTATCGGTTACAATTACATTCACGATATGAAGAAAGAATATTTTGAGATGGACAGACCCAAAGGACCGGGTGCACCTCTGCTTCTCATCGTGAAAACCACTGCACTGTTCACAATAAATGACAAGGAATTTGCAGTAAAGCCAAACTCCTTTGTGCTTTTAAAAGCAGAAACCCCCTGCAGATATACCGCAAAGGACAATGTATATACAGATGACTGGATATATTTTGAGAATGGTTTTTGGGACGAAGACTTTATAAACAGACTTGAAATACCAATGGATACCCCTCTCCATTTAGGCAACAATGTTGAGGAATTATCTCAGCTTATACATATTCTGTGCTATGAGCGATACACCTCTGACGCATATCACAACGAGATAGAAGAAAGATATACAGAAATACTCTTTTTAAAGCTATCCCGACTTTTAAAGCAAAAGGACTGTGCTTTTTCCGAGGCTCTCAGTGAAAAAAATTATCGCTTTACACAGCTCAGAAACGAGATATTCACCCAGCCCGATACGGTGCCTGATGTGGATGAAATGGCAAGACGACTTGGTATGAGTCGCTCTGGCTTTCAGCATCTTTATAAAAGAATGTTCGGTGTAAGTGTAATGACCGATGTTATTTCATCCCGCATACAAAAGGCGAAAAGACTTCTTTCCGCTACAAATCTCACTGTAAGGGAGATTGCAACAAGGTGCGGATATACTAACGAATACAGCTTTATGCGACAATTCAGAGAAAAGGAGGGGAAAACTCCTACTGAGTTTCGCAACAGCTTATGAGATAATATTTAAATATAACGGAACGATAAATTATCAAAACACAGCGGATGCTCTTAATGGGCATCCGTTGTGTTTTTACAGCTTAATTCTTACCTCTTGACAATGTATCGGATAAATTATATAATTGTAAAAAACAAAAAGAGGGGAAACGTTATGGCATATACAGACGAACAGCTAAAGGAACTTAGAAAAAAGCTAAACGGTAGAGAAAATCTTAACCAGACCATACGAACTCTGTTATTAAAAAAAGAAGAGGTTGAAAAAAGACTTGCTCTTCTCGAAAAGTCAAAAGTCAAGGAACAGGCGGATGTAGAAAAGCTTGAAAAGGGCGGGATAAAATCTTTTTTCTACAGCCTTACAGGACAGAAGGTGGAAAGGCTGAATAAGGAAAAGGATGAAGCCTATGAAGCTGATAAGAAATACGAGGCTGTTTACAAAGAATATTCTGCGGTTTGTGATAATCTTGATTTTTATCTTAATGCGTTAAAAGAGCTTGACGAATGTGAAAGCACTCTCGATACTCTTATATGTGAGAAAAAACTTGATATGAAGAAGGCAGGTCATCCACTCACAAAGGAAATAGAAAAATCAGAAAAAAAGCTTTTGCCGCTTTCAAAGGAGGTACAGAGTACAGAGCAGGCCTTTTACACAGTAAAAGAAATGAAAGAGTGTATGGCAGAGCTTTATGATAATATAGAAATTCTTTATTATGCTACACGTGATCGTGGTTGCGAGTGGAGAAGTGTGGACTTTTTGTCAGGCAGAAGTGTGAAAGACGGCAAAAGGATTTCTGTGTTATTTTCAGAACAACTGAAAAAGCTGGAAGAACAAGCGGATGTCTTAACTTATACGTATGGTAAAATTAAAGCAGAACTTAAAGAGCTTCGTACATTTGCAGACAGAATGTTACTGCTTTTTTCAGCTACTTCAGCTCTTGCACCTGTTCACAATATTTATGAAAAAGCAAAAGAAAACAAAGACAGGGTATCCTCTTTTGAATTTATGCTTATAGAAGTGTATGACGAAAAAAGAAGAGAATATTTTGCTGTCAAAGGTAAGCTTGCGGATCTGGTAATAGATGCAGAATTGTAAAACAAAACCACCACTTCAGTGGTGGTTTTGTTTGTAATCATTGTATAGCTATGTATAGAGAAATTATTCTTCACCCTCGGTATAATCGAAGGAAGCCGGGTTTTCTGCAGGTGCTTTGCAGAACTGTGTTTCGTAAAGCTGAGCATATACTCCGCCCAGAGAAATAAGCTCGCTGTGAGTGCCGCGTTCTGCAATCACGCCACCGTTTATAACTAAAATTTCATCGGCGGCAAGAATGGTGGAAAGTCTGTGGGCGATGAGGATACTGGTGCGTGACGCAATCAGAGGCTCGATAGCGTCCTGAATCTTCTGTTCCGAAATAGAATCAAGTGCCGAGGTAGCTTCGTCGAAAATCATAAGTGCAGGATTTTTAAGCAGTACCCTTGCGATTGAAATACGCTGTTTTTCACCGCCTGACAGCTTAAGACCACGGTTGCCTACTACAGTATCAAGCCCCGTTTCGTGCTTTTCAATAAAATCGTAGATATTGGCTTTTTTGCAGGCCTCGATTAGCTCTTCTTCGGTAGCGTCAGGCTTTGCGTATAAAAGATTCTGCCTTATTGTACCGTTGAAGAGATAAGTTTCCTGACTGACAATACCGATATTTTCACGCAGATATGCAAGGTCAAGCTTACGCACATCCACATCGTCAAAGGTTACTGTACCCGCCGTAACATCCCACAGTCGTGGTATAAGATTTACAAGAGTACTTTTACCCGAGCCTGAAGGGCCGACTACGGCGATACACTTGCCGCTGTCTAAAGTAAAGTTTATATCTGTAAGTATCTGACGGTCTTCTTCATAGTAAAAACCAACGTTTTTAAATTCTACTTCGCCCTTTGCACGCTTTTCGGGACGGATGGCATCGGGTGCAGATTCAATTTCCACAGGCATATCGTAATATTCAAAAATACGAGTAAACATTGCCATTGAGCGTATCCAGTCAACCTGAATGTTAAGTAGCTGATTTACAGGTCCGTACATCTTGCCCAGTAATGCAACCAGTACCGTGATATCACCTACAGTAAGTGTACTGTCGAAGTTCATCATGAGAATACCGCCTGCAAGATAAAGCAGCATAGGTCCTATATTCGAAAAGGTGTTAAGTGCTACACGGAACCAGCGTCCTGCCATACCCTCGCGGATGTTAAGCTGTACCATACGCTTGTTGGCGGTTTCGTATTTTTCGTACTCGGCACGCTCCATACCGAATAATTTTACAAGCAGCTGACCGCTTACTGACATAGTTTCATTGAGTATGCCGTTGATTTCATCACTGCAGGCCTGTGATTCGGATGTAATGGACCATCGTGTTTTACCTGCACTACGGGTAGGAATGATAAACAATGGGATAACAGCAATTCCAACCAGTGCCATTATCCAGCTTTGCTGAAACATAACCACCAGTGCTACGATAAGGGTAATTGAATTTGAAAGAATGCTGGTCAGGGTACTGGTGATAGTCTGCTGTACTCCTGAAATATCACTTGTCATACGTGTAATGATATCACCCTGATTGTTGGAGGTGAAAAAACGCTGTGACATTTTCTGAAGATGTAAATACATCTTGTTTCTCATATCATAGGTGATGTGCTGTGCAATCCAGGTGTTCATATAGCTTTCCAGTACACCGATGAGGTTCGCTCCAAGTGTTACTGCCAGCGAAAGCACAATAAACAGGATAAGCTTATCAATACTTCTGCCGATCAGTCCCTCATCAACAATCTTACCTGTCAGTACTGACGGCATAAGGCCAAGAAATGATGAGATTATGATTGCAATCAGCACCACAAGCATTTGTTTCCAATAGGGCTTTAAGTAGGAGAAAATTCGCACCAGCAGTTTTTTAGTAACCTTCGGACGATTGTTTTTCTCTTCTTCTGTTAAAAAGCTTTGTCTTCTGGGACCTCCCATACCTGCCATTTTGATTACTTCCTTTCTGTGTTACTGTCCGATCAAATAGGATGCGATATATTCCGTGTCTGAAGTTGCAATATCTGCAGGAGCTTTTATATTAAAGGTGATATCAAGTCCCGTTTCCTTTGCTGCAAGTGCAAAGTGACAAAGAGCAATACCCATATCGATTTTCTGCATATCAAGCTTATCGCCTAAGGCAAAGCCTTTACTTCTTTTTAAATAAAAATGCACTGCGTCTTCTGTTACAACAGCACGCCAGGGCTGTTTATTTACAGCCGAGGGTGCCAGACGCACCATTTTTAGCGGGTGAGCAAGCTTGCCTGCCTTTTCTTCAGTAAGTGCAGTATCGAAACTGCTGTCAAAGAACAGCTTGTCGAAGGGCAGTCTTTCATCTGCCTTGATTGCCATACGCATCATTTTTTCCTTTACGGACATTTTCTTTGCTGTATATCCTAAAGGGGTGGCACAGGGCATGATTTCGTCACTGCTGAGCTCCATCGCTTTTTCAAATGCGGCACGGTTCATTGTGCCGCCAAGCCATACAGTGCCGATACCAAGAGACTGTGCGTATAGTACAAGCATCTCGAATGAATAGCCGAAGGCTTCATTTGCGTAAGCTCCTTGTGCGATTTTTCCGCCGATATATAAATCTGTACCGCTGATTACAGGGCAGGTTAGTCCGTCTTCTTTAGCGTTAAGCATTTTAAAATTAACGGGTATATTATAAGGGTTTGCTATATCCGTCATAAATGAGCTAAGCTTTTCTTTATCTGCCTCGCTGATATTTCTGCCGTCGTAGGTGCGGACGCTCCTTCTGCCACATATAAGCTCTGTAATATTTTCCATACCGTTCTCCTGTTGAATTGGTTGATCTTACATTTTTCTTTATATTATTTATACCACAAAATGCTGTAATTTTCAACTTCTGAAGAAAAAAATAAACCCGATTTTGCAATCGGGTTTATTTTTGCTGAACTTCTCAGCTGGAGCTAATACCCGGATTCGAACCGGGGACCTCATCCTTACCAAGGATGTGCTCTGCCGACTGAGCCATATTAGCATTGCCTTTAATCGTCCTGACGGATATTCATTATATCATAGAAAGAGGTGGTTGTCAATACTTTTTTCTTAAATTTGACGGGTTATATAATAGCCTTAGGATAATGACAGAAAAATTCTTTATTGTTTTTTATATGCTGGGCTATAAAACTGCTTATTTTACTTGAAAAAAAGCATAAAGCGTGGTATAATAAATAATGTATGTTTATATGGAAAATGTATATTTCAAGCAGAAAGGAAAAAGTATGGCAAAAAAGAAGGTTGCTGTCCTTTTCGGCGGCGTGTCAGCAGACCATAATGCATCGCTGAAAACAGCTTACAGCGTTTTAAACGGCATACCTAAAGATATATATGAGCCTATGCCTATAGGTATTACAAGAGCGGGCCGATGGCTTTTTTATCCCGGAGCGTATGAGAACATTCTTGACGGTAGCTGGGAAACGGACAGCGACTGCTGTTCCTGCATATTAAGTCCCGACGCTCTTCATAAGGGAGTTGTAAAAATTCTCCCCGATGGCAGCTCTTCGATAAGCAGGGTAGACGCTATTTTTCCCGTTCTTCACGGTAAATTCGGTGAGGATGGAAGAATTCAAGGGTTATGCAGAATGACAGGACTTCCTGTTATCGGTAACGATATGTCTTCTGCCAATGTCACTCAGGACAGAAAGCTCACAAATATCGTTTTAAAGGATGCAGGCTTTGATGTAGCTGATTATATGACCTTGTCAAGAGATGAGATAGATGATATCGAAAGTGCTATGGAAAAGGTTATGCAAAGCTTTTCTTTCCCCTTATATGTTGCCGCAACAAGCTGCAGCAGTTCAATAGGTGCATATCGTGCCGAAAATAAGGAACAGCTTTGCGAGGCGATAAAGACCGCCTTTTCACATCATCCTGTCATTATAATAGAAAATGAGCTTAAGGGCAGAATTATAGAATGTGCTATAATTGCAAGAGAGCGAGCAGAAGATTACATCGAACTGGGCGAGCTTGTTCCCGGTGCAGATAATGGCTGTTCGGACTATGTGGCGGCTACCTATGATTTTGTAATTCCTGCGGCACTCGACAGCGAAACAGCAAAGAGGGTAAAGAATGTGGCAAGGTCAGCCTTCAAGGTGCTTTCCTGCCGATGCTATGCCCGAATTGATCTGCTTTTATGCGATGATAAGATATATGTAAGACGGATAAGAGGTGTCCCTGGTCTTGAGGATAATAACATCTTCACAAGACTTATGACAAACAGTAGCTTTGAATACAGCGAAATGCTTGATTATCTCATATCCTCAGCAATAGATAAAAGATAAAAAGAAAAACAAAGGAAGAAAAAGGATGACTAAAAAAGTATCAATTACCATTGACAGTACTCAGACAGTCGATGGTGAAAGCGACAAGACAGAGCTTTTTACAGTCGGTACACTCGAGGCTGATGATAACGGCTACAAGCTTTGTTATGACGAAAGTGAAGCCACAGGCTTTGAAGGAAGCTCGGTTACTGTAAAGCTCCTGCCCGACAGTGTTACTGTTATGCGTACAGGAAAAGCAGTAAGCACGCTTATAATAGAGCGCGGAAAAAAGCATCATTGCCATTACGGAACAGAATTCGGCGATTTTCTTATCGGAGTAAACACTGATGAGATAAAAAACGAACTTACCGAAAATGGTGGGGAAGTGTATCTTAAATATACGCTTGATATAAATTCAAGCTTAATGTCAGAAAATGAAATGAGAATAAATGTTAAGGAGTATAATTAAAATGAGCAATATGATAGAAATGGCAAAAAGCCAGGTAAGAGAAATGGTTATGGACGCACTCGGTCAGCTTGTGGCAAAGGGTAAGATAGAAAACGTACCCCTTCCTGCATTCAATATCGAGCGTCCTGCCGATGTATCTCACGGCGACTTTTCCTGCAATGCGGCTATGGCTTTTGCAAAGACCTTAAAGTCAAACCCCAGAGCAATAGGACAGATGATAGCAGAAGAAATAAATCTTCAGGACAGCGTTTTTGATAAGGTAGATGTGGCAGGTCCGGGCTTTTTAAACTTCTATATCAGCGATGACTGGTTCAGACGGACAGTTGCATCTGTAATAGAAGAGGGTGCAGATTACGGCAAAACCGATTACGGCTGTGACAAGAAGATACTTTTAGAATTCGTATCTGCAAACCCCACAGGCCCTATGCACATCGGTAACGCAAGAGGCGGTGCTTTAGGTGACAGCCTTGCATCTCTTTTACAGTATGCAGGCTTCTATGTTGAAAGAGAATTTTATATAAACGACGCAGGTAATCAGATAGAAAAGTTCGGTAAGTCCTTATCTCTCCGTTATATGCAGATTGCAGACGGCAATAAAGCAGACGTACTTAAGACCTACGAGGGTGAAGAAATGTGTGCAAAGATCTTTGCAGACGAAGAAAACTTCCCCATGCCCGATGATGTTTACAAGGGCGTTGATATCATTGAACACGTTTATAACTACTACAAGATAAACGGTGATAAGCTTGTAAACGTAAATGAAGAAGAACGCAAGAGTGCTCTTGTAGAATACGCACTGCCTATCAATATCGAAGGACTTGAAAGAGATTTAAAGAAATACCGCATTATATATGATACATGGTTCAGAGAAAGCACACTCCACCAGAACGGTTCTGTAAAGGAAGTTGTAAAGCTCCTTACAGAAAAGGGTCACACCTATGAGCAGGATGGTGCTATCTGGTTCAAGGCATCCGATTTCGGTGATGATCAGGACAGAGTACTTGTAAGAGCAAACGGCATTCCTACTTATTTTGTACCCGATATCGCATATCACTACAACAAGCTTGTGACAAGAGGCTTTGATAAGGCGATTGATATCTTAGGTGCAGACCACCACGGCTACGTACCCAGAATGAAGGCGGCTCTTACCGCTTTAGGAGTTGACAGTGCAAAGCTCGACGTTGTTATTATGCAGATGGTTATGCTTGTAAGAAACGGCGAAACAGTAAAGCTTTCAAAGCGTTCAGGCAAGGCGATAACCCTTTCAACTCTTCTTGACGAAGTGCCTATTGATGCGGCAAGATTTTTCTTTAACTTAAGAGACCCCAATACACATCTTGAATTTGACTTAGAGCTTGCAATTGAAGAAAGCAGTAACAACCCCGTATTCTATGTTCAGTACGCTCACGCAAGAATATGCAGTATCTTAAGAAGACTCAGCGAAGATGGAACAGAGTATAAGAATGTTCCTGCAGATAAGCTCAGCTACACAGAGCCTGCAGAGCTTGCACTTATAAGACATATTGCCGCATTACCGGGCACAATAAACGAAGCGGCAAAGGATTACAACCCTGCAAAGATAACAAGATATCTTTACGATTTAGCACAGCTTTTCCACAAGTTCTATGACACCTGCAAGATAAAGGGTGAAAGCGAGGATGTTATCCAGTCAAGACTTTCCCTTTGTGTAGCTACAAGAACAGTATTCAAGAATATGCTTGACCTTTTAAAGGTTGAAGCTCCCGAAAAAATGTAATTCATATCGAAAGGAAATAAAATGGACAGTTACCCCTCGTTACAGGAGATACCCATACAGATGCCGATACTGCTTGACGGCGGTATTGGCACAGGACTTACAGAATACGGCTACAAAGGCGATACGCCGGTTGTAAAGTTTGCCGTAGAAAACCCTGATGCAGTGATTGCTTTACAGCAAGGCTATCTCGACAGCGGTGCAAAGATAATCCGAACTGCGACTTTTGGTGCTAATAGTGCTGTTTTAAGTCGTTTCGGACTTCAGGAAGAAACCTCTGCTTTAAATGAACAGGCGGCAAAGATAACTTATGACGCTTTTCACGAAAAGGCTATAATAGCAGGATGTATTTCTACCAGCGGACTTTACATAGAGCCTTACGGAGAAAGCACCTTTACAGAGCTTATGTCTGTATATCGTGAACAGGTCAAGGCGTTATCTCCATACTGTGATATGTTTTCTATCGAGAACGTTCCTGCAATATGGAATATGCGTGCGGCTGTTCTTGCCTGCAAGAAAGAAAATAAACCTATAATGGTAACAATGTGTGTTGATGAGGACGGCGATACCGATGTGGGTACAAATGTGCTTTCGACGCTTATAATACTCCAGGAGCTTGGTATAAACGCCTTTGGCATCAGCAGTACAGCGGCAAATATTACAGCAGAGCTTATAAAAAAGATAGCACCCTATGCGAAAATTCCTCTTATAGCAAAACCATCTGCAGAATATGTTGATGAAGACGGAAACAAGCGCCGACTTTCTCCCCGTGAGTTTGCTGATAATTTAAGATTATGCATTGAAAACGGTGCAATAATAATAGGCGGTAGCAATTATTCCGACAGCGACTGTCAACAAGCACTGTCTGTCATGCTCTCAGAGGAAGAATATACAATGCCTGAAATAGAAAAACAGGATATGTCGCTTGCTTTTGCAGATGAAGATCAGGTATTCTTCTTAGAACCTGATACAACTGAGTTTTCGCCTGCAATTGAATGTGCTCCCGATATGACGGAAGAAATATCGGATATGTGCGACGAAAGCTACGACATACTCACAGTAGCGATAAATTCTCCTGACGATGCCATAGATTTTGCAAAGAATATGCACATGTCAACACTTCCTGTAGCTTTTTTGTCTGATGATGAAATATCGCTCAAAATGGCACTTATGCTTTATCAGGGAAGAGCAATTGTTGACGGCAAGTCCCTTATTGATGAGGAAAAACTACAGGAGATAGCACAGAAATACGGTGCTGTTGTTTATTAAATATATAAACACCTTCAGTCTGAAAGGAAGGTAAACTAAAAGATGTACAAATCAGAACTAAAGTATTATAAAAAAGCATTTTTCACAGCTATGATAATGGGAGTAATTTTATTGCTCCCCTTTGTGCTTATTGACGGTGGATATTTCATCTATTACGGCGACTACAATGCACAGCAGATTCCCTTTTACACTTTATGTAATAAGGCACTCAAGACAGGTTCATTTATGTGGGACTGGTATACTGATTTAGGTGTAAACTTTATCGGTTCATATTCCTTCTATACTATAGGCAGTCCCTTCTTTTTGATGACATTACCTTTCCCCGCAGAATTTGCAAAGTACCTTATGGCACCTCTTTTAGTGCTTAAATTCTCCTGCTGCAGTCTTTTCGCCTTTGCCTTTATAAGACGATTTGTGAAAAAGCCTCAGGCGGCACTTATCGGCGGTCTTTTATACGCGTTTTCGGGATTTTCAATGTACAATGTATTCTTCAATCATTTCCATGAGGCGATGGTTGTATTCCCGCTTATGCTTATTGCCCTCGAAGAAACTGTAGTAAACAAGCGTCACGTGTTCTTTGCACTGACGGTAGCACTGAATGCTTATGTAAACTACTTCTTCTTTATTGGAGAATGTATTTTCCTTGTGGCATATTTCCTTTGCAGACTAACAGACAAGAATTTCAAGATTACGGTAAAGACCTTCTTTACTCTTGCCTTTGAGGCGGTGGCAGGTGTAGCACTTTCAGGAGTAATGTTCCTGCCTGCAATACTCACTTGTCTTGACGTACCACGAAGTGACAATATGCTTAACGGTTGGGATCTTGTATTCTACTCCAGCGAACAGAGATACGGACTTGTCTTCCAGAGTCTGTTTTTCCCCTGTGATGTACCTGCAAGACAGAATTTCTTCCCGAACACTTCGGCAAGATGGTCAAGTGTTACAGCATACTTGCCCTTATTCTCAATGGCGGGAGTCATCTCCTTTATCCGATACAAGAAAAAGCACTGGGCAAAGCTTTTAATGCCGATAATGCTTCTTTTCGCCCTTATCCCTGTGCTGAATTCTTCGTTTGTTTTATTCAACAATAACTACTATACAAGATGGTTCTATATGCCTATACTGATAGGTTGCTTTATGACAGCTCACGCCCTTGAGGATGACAGCATTGATATCCGTTACGGACTTAAATGGTGTTCCCTTGCAGTAGCACTTATATCAGTTGTCGGTATACTTCCGTCAGAAGTCAAAAAGACCATCACAGACCCCATTACAGGTGACGAATCTGAGGTAAAGGTAACAGAGCTTTTCCAGCTCCCGAACGAAAAGTTACCCTACTGGATCTCAGTAATACTTGCCATTACTGCTATAATAGTCTGCTGGTGGCTGGTACGAAACAAGGCGAAGCTCAGAAAATCAGCGTTTCTTCACAAAGCGTTCTGCTTTACTGTAGTAGCTTGTCTTGGCTTCTCCTACTACACTCTGATTTACGGCAGATCCCTCGGCCCTAAGGTAGGAGATTATAATAATATAGTAAATGCACAGATAGAACTCCCTGATGATGAGTTTTACAGAGTAGAAACCTTCGGCGTTACCAATAACGCAAATATGCTGTGGGATATGTACGGCTTCAGAAGCTTCCATAGTATTGTGCCCGGTGCGGCATTTGAATATTATGAGGGTATGGGCTTTAACCGTTCAGTTAATACCGACCCTGATGGTACATTCTATGCTATGCGTTCTGTAAACTCCACAAAGTATCTTATAGTACAAAGCTATAAGGTAGGCTATTCCGACACTAAAAAGCTACTTGAAAATATGAGAAGCTTTGAAAAGATAGATGAGCAGGACGGCTTTACAATTTACGAAAATAAAGCTTTCGTGCCTATTGGATACTCCTATGACTATTTCATAACCAACAAGGAATATCGTGCCTTAGGATCATCCTATCGTGATAATACTCTTTTAAAAGCGTGCGTTTTAGATGACGACCAGATTAAAGAATACAGCGATATAATGGATTATCTGCCTGTAGATAATTCCAATGCATTATCCTATGACGATTATGAGGCGGATGCAAAGGCACTTTCGCAGACCTGCGTTGATGATTTTACACCCGTTGCAAACGGCTTTATCGCTCACTCCTCATACGATACAGACCGTTTTGTGGTATTCACAGTACCTTATGAAAGCGGCTGGACAGCTACCATAAACGGAGAAGAAGCGAAGATAGAAAAGGTAAACGGCGGTGTAATGGGTATAAAAGTACCGGGGGGCGAATGTGAGATAAAATTCGACTATGTAACCCCGGGACTTAAAGCAGGTGCTGTTATAACAGTAGCAACTGCATTTTTGCTTATAGCTTACTATATCGTGCTTAAGAAAGTGTTTAAGTATAAAGCGGATGCAAACTGCCATCTTTACGAAAACGAACAGCTTGACACACTGAATAATCACGATGCTTATATCAGAACTCTTACAAGAAAAGCAGACAGAGAAAAACGGAAAGAAGTACAGTAATAATATGCATTTATTTGAAAAAACAGTAGACAGCAAACAGATATTTGACGGCAGAATTATAGAAGTCACAGAAGATACCGCCGAGCTTGAGGATGGTTCTCTTGCAAAAAGAGAAGTAGTAAAGCACAGCGGTGGAGTATGTGTTGTTCCTCTTACCGAAGATAACGAGGTGTTATTTGTCCGTCAGTTCAGATATCCTCATAGTAAGGTGCTTTTAGAAATTCCTGCAGGCAAGCTTAATTACGGCGAAGACCACTACGCCTGCGGACTGAGAGAACTTAGAGAAGAAACAGGCTGTACAACAGAAAATTACAGCTATCTTGGTTGTCTTTATCCTACTCCTGCTTATTGCAGTGAAGTAATTCACATGTATCTTGCAAAGGGACTCACAAGCGGAGAGCAGAGTCTTGATGAGGACGAATTTTTAGAGGTGGAAAAGATTCCCCTTGATAAAGCTGTCGAAATGGTTATGAATAACGAGATTGAGGATGCGAAAACTCAGCTTGCTATTCTGAAAACAAAAATGCTTTTGACGCAAAAATAAAGACGGTGAATATATCACCGTCAAAGAATATCAGATATCTGCGGCAGTTTCGAGGGATTGATATGCTTCAATTATTCTGTCCTCTATCTGATTTCTGATATCAGAGTTTATAGGATGGATGATATCACGATATCTTCCTTCGTCATCACGGCGACTGGGCATAGCTACAAACAGTCTGTCATCACCCTGTACGAGCCTTATATCGTGTACGGCAATGCAGTTGTCAAGAGTTATTGATACCACTGCCCTGAGCCTTCCGTCCTGTACTGTTCTTCTTATTCTGACATCGCTTACTGTCATTTAAATACCGTCCTTTCGCTTATAGCTTTCGTTTCTATTTTAAGCATAAGGACACAGTTTATACACATATATCTGTATAAAAAAGCGAATGTCGTCTAAAATTTAAATAAACTCCGAAAGGACTGAGATATATGGAAGACTTTCTCACAGGAAAGAAACACATTCATTTTATAGGAATAGGTGGTAGCGGTATGTATCCGTTAGCACAGATACTTCATAGCAAGGGCTTTTATCTTACAGGCTCTGACAATAACGAAACCGAGACCTTAAAAGCGGTTCGCAATATGGGCATCAGGGTATTTATGGGTCAGGCGGCAGAGAATATTGAAGGTGCTGACCTTATAGTGTATACAGCGGCTATAATGAGCGATAATCCCGAGCTTATAGCGGCAAAGGAAAGTAACGCCGTATGCGTGGAAAGAAGCGAGCTTTTAGGTCTGGTTACAAGCTGGTACAGTAATGCAGTATGTGTTTCAGGTACTCACGGAAAGACTACGACATCCTCAATGCTCACCCACATATATCTTGCAGAAAATGTGGATATATCAACCGTTATTGGCGGAAAGCTGAAAGCAATAGGCGGTAGCGGCAGAGCAGGACAAAGCGAAACCATGGTTTGCGAGGCTTGTGAGTTTTCAAACACCTTCTTAAAGCTTTATCCCGATGTTTCGGTTATTCTTAATATTGACGCCGATCACCTTGACTTCTTCGGCAATATGGATAACTTAAGAGCCTCCTTTACAAAGTTTATCAACAACACCAGTACAGCAATTGTAGTAAATGGTGACGATGAAAACACAATGCTTGCGGTAAAGGCTTCAACCTTTGATAAGGAAATTGTAACCTTCGGTTACAGCGATAAAAACCGTTTTTACCCTCAGAATATCACTCAGATATCAGATTTTCAGACAGACTTTGATCTTATGGAAAAGGGAGTTAAGTTAGGTACTATCTCAATTCATGTCCCCGGTAGCCATAATGTTCTCAATGCGGTTGCGGCATCTGCGGCGGCAATAATCACAGGGTGCAGTGTAGACAGTATCAACAAGGGACTTGAAACCTTCTGGGGTGCCGGCAGACGCTTTGAAAGACTTGCAGAAATAAACGGAATAACAATTGTCGATGACTATGCTCACCATCCTGCAGAGGTTACAGCACTTCTCAAAACTGCAAAGGCAATGAAGGGCTTTAAGAGAGTGTGGGCGGTGCATCAGCCCTTTACCTATTCAAGAACGGCAACTCTCTTAGATGACTTTGCAAAGGCGTTAAGCATTGCCGATAAGGTAGTACTGACAGAAATAATGGGCAGCAGAGAGAAGAATACCTATAATATCTATACTTCCGATTTAGCAAAGAAAATTGACGGCTCTGTATGGTTCCCGACCTTTGAAGAAGTTGCACAATACGTAATAGACAACGCTGAAAGCGGCGACCTTATTATAACCTTCGGTTGCGGAGATGTGTATAAGGTAGCTTTCAGAATGATAGAAATGCTGGAAAATAAGTAAGTCAAAAGCTCCGATGTGATATCGGAGCTTTCAGTAAAAGAAAAAGGGAAAGCGGAAAAATTAGCGGAGTGTATATAATGGAATGTGTTTTTTGCCATAAAGAAAAGATAGCAACGGATATTATTTACGTAGACAAATTAGTGGTGCATTTTATGG
>JAZSHW010000096.1:0-31212 GCA_045533495.1 Ruminiclostridium sp.
AAAAATGCGTTTTATAACCTCTGCGAAGGGGTCAAAAAACGCCTTGATGTTTTCTTTCATATTTTTTCTTTCTTAAGCTATAATTTTGCACGGTGCAGAGAAGAGTGTTTTCCTGCACCGTGCAGAAAATCGATCGGTTACTTGATGACCTTGCTGGAGCTTTCCTTGAGAATAACGTCGTGCGCTCCGCCCTCGATGATACTTGTAGAGGAAACGAGAGTGAGCTTTGCGTTCTTCTGGAAATCGGGGATGTTAAGGCTCCCGCAGTTACACATAGTGGACTTGACCTTGTTGAGAGTCATAGTCACGTTGTCCTTGAGAGAGCCTGCGTAGGGAACGTAGGAGTCAACGCCTTCCTCAAAGGAAAGCTTCTTATCGCCGCCCATATCGTATCTCTGCCAGTTTCTTGCACGGTTGGAGCCTTCGCCCCAGTATTCCTTAACATAGCTGCCGTTTACAAAGAGCTTGTTTGTGGGAGATTCATCAAAACGGGAGAAGTATCTGCCGAGCATAATGAAGTCAGCACCCATAGCAAGAGCAAGAGTCATGTGATAATCGTGAACGATACCGCCGTCTGAGCATACAGGAATATAGATACCCGTTTCTTCAAAATACTTGTCACGTTCCTTGCATACTTCGATAAGAGCAGTAGCCTGACCTCTGCCGATACCCTTCTGTTCACGGGTGATACAGATAGAGCCGCCGCCGATACCAACCTTGATAAAGTCAGCACCGCAGTCAGCGAGGAAGCGGAAACCTTCGCCGTCTACTACGTTACCTGCACCAACCTTAACGCTGTCGCCGTAACGCTCTCTGATCCAGTCGATTGTGAGCTTCTGCCATTCGGAGTAACCCTCTGAGCTGTCGATACAAAGAACATCTGCACCTGCTTCAACTAAGGCAGGAACACGCTCTGCATAGTCTCTTGTATTGATACCTGCACCTACTATGTAACGCTTTTCGCTGTCTAAGATTTCGTTTACGTTTTCCTTATGCTGTTCGTAGTCCTTTCTGAATACGAAATACATAAGCACGCCATTATCATCAACGATGGGGAGGGAATTTAACTTGTGTTCCCAAATAATATCATTAGCTTCTTTAAGTGTTGTGCTTGCAGGAGCTGTGATGAGCTTGTCGAAGGGAGTCATAAAGGTAGAAACCTTTGTAGCCTTGTCCATTCTTGATACTCTGTAATCTCTGCCTGTAACGATACCTATAAGCTTGCCTGTTGCTGTTCCGTCTTCAGTAACGGGCATTGTGGAGTGACCTGTCTTTTCCTTGAGTGCAAGAACATCTGCTAAAGTCATATCGGGAGAGAGGTTTGAATCGCTCTTTACATAACCTGCCTTGTAGCTCTTTACACGGGCAACCATTGCAGCTTCGTCCTCTACAGACTGTGAACCATAGATAAAGGAGATACCGCCCTCTTTCGCAAGTGCTACTGCCATCTTATCGTCTGATACAGACTGCATGATAGCAGATACAAGAGGAATGTTCATGTAGATTGAGCTTTCTTCGCCCTTCTTGAACTTAACAACGGGTGTTCTCAGCGATACATTTGCAGGGATGCACTGTGCGGAAGAATATCCGGGCACTAAAAGGTATTCGCCGAAGGTGTGTGAAGGTTCAGAATAAATAAATGCCATAACAATTTTTCCTTTCCTTTAAGGTTCTTTGACCGTTTATGAAGAATAACCTTGAGGCAAATATACAGAAAGTTTCTTATGCTATATACTTGCCTCAGAGTATTCTTACATATCGGGTAAGAGCCTTTTATTTTCTTGCTTTTATCTGCTTGAAACAGATTGGTATTGTTTATAATTATACTCCGTGTAATGCGAAATGTCAAGGTTTTTGAGGACTTAAAAAACAGAAAATTTTTTCCTTTATACCGCTTTATTTTAGGCATTTTGTCAAAAGCAGAAAATGGTATTTTAAAGCAAAAATCACAAAAGATATCATTACCCTTTATACCGCAAAAAAATTTTAATCCCGCCGTCTCACAACAGCGGGATTAATCACTTTTTTATAAAAGGCGGGAATTGCCCAAAGGGGCACCCTTTAAAGCTCGATAACGATGTCGTTTTCAGCCTTTAAGATAGAGTCAAGGATAAGCTTGCCTTCGATCTTTTCGCCGTTTACTGTTACAGACTTAACACCGTGTTCGTTGCCGTCGGGGTTATTTACTGTAACGTGGAGCTTCTTGCCACGGAAGGTCTTATCCATTGTGTACTGCTTCCATTCGGAAGGAATAGAAGGATCGATAACGATACCCTTTGTTTCGGGGTTAAGACCGAGGATACCTTCTGTTGTACCTACCATAACTGTAGAAGCTGTACCTGTCAGCCAGTGTACGTGTGCACGACCTGCGAAGGGGCTATCCTTACCTTCAACGAACTGACCGTAAACATAGGGCTCAAGAACTCTGTGTTCTGCGTTGTCGTTGTAAGAAGCAGGTGCTGCTTCCTTCCAGTACTTGTATGCACGGTTACCGTGACCAAGCTTACTTTCTGCAAGAATGAGCCAACCCTGAGGCTGTGAGAAGATACCTGCGTTTTCCTTTGTGCACTTGTTGAAGCACTGCATAAGAGCACCGGGGAAGCCGTGTTTTACATAGGGAGGATACATAACCATTGCACCATAAGGTGTGTTAAGTTCTCTCTCTACGCTGTCCATAGCCTTTTCAGCCTGTTCCTTGCTTGCAAAGCCGGAGATAACTGACCAGGACTGAGGATTGAGCCACATAGAAGCTTCAGCGTCTGTTCTCTGACCGATAACAGTACCGTCTTCCTTGTAACCTCTGATCCATCTGTCTTCGTTCCAGCAAGCTGAAAGGATTTCGTCAAGCTTAGCCATTTCAGCATCAAGGTACTTGATGTATTCTGTATCGTTCTTTTCTTCAGCGTATGTCTTTAAGATCTTAAGAGCATATACAAGCTGGAATGCAACGAAGGTGGATTCACCCTTCTTACCAAGTCTTAAGCAGTCATTCCAGTCAGCGTGAAGACCTGCAGGCATACCGTGTGTGCCGAGGTTGTTCATAGAGAAGCTGATAGCTCTCTTTAAGTGGTCGTATACAGTACCCTTTTCGCCATCGTTAGCGTAAAGAATTTCTTCATCGAGGAATGCACTGTCGCCGCTTTCGCTGATGTACTTGTAAATTGTGGGGAACAGCCATAAAGCGTCGTCTGCACGATAGCTGGGGTGGCCTGTTTCCTTAGCATAAGCTGTGTTTTCATCGTTTTCGTCGGGGTGGTTTTCTTCGCCTGCCTTGTGTGTATACTTAACAAGGGGAAGACCTGCACCGTTTGTAACCTGTGCGGAAAGCATAAAGATGATCTGCTTCTTAGCCATTTCGGGAGCAAGGTGGATGATACCCTGGATATCCTGTACAGTATCACGGTAGCCGAAGCCGTTTCTGAGACCGCAGTACTGGAAGGAAGCTGCTCTTGACCAGATGAATGTGATAAAGCAGTTGTATGCATTCCATACGTTTACCATATTGTTGAAATCTGCATCGGGTGTGTTTACCTGGAGATTGTCAAGCTTTTCGTGCCAGTAGCTCTTAAGCTCTTCAACTTCCTTTTCAACAACGCCTGCTGCTTCGTACTTTGTAAGAAGCTCTGTGATTTCAGCGTCTGTCTTTGTACCGCCAAGAACATAGGTTAATTCCTTTGTTTCACCGGGCTGTAATACGATGTCACTCTGGAGTGCACCGCAGGAGTTTGTGTTGTAGTTTAAGTCACCCTTTAAGCCCTGCTCGATACCCTTGGGGTTAGCATAGCTTCTGTAAGAGCCTACGAAGGAATCACGGTCGCCGCAGAATGCGTCAGCCTTAGCTCTTGCAAGACCGAGGAAACGGCCTGAAGTGGGGTTATATACTTCGTTCTGCATCTGGTGGATGTAGTTGTTCTTGAAGTATGTACGTGTGATGAATAATGTGTACTGAAGGTTAACCTGATCCTGCTCGTAGTTAGGATCGTTTACAAATTCACAGTAACCTGTAACGCTTAACTTTCTGGGCTTGTCGCCGGTGTTTGTAACCTTTGCTGCCCATACTTCATAGATGGCATCCTTAGGAACATAGTATGTTACTTCAGACTTGATGCCCTTGTATTCAGAAGTGATAACTGTGTATGCTGTACCGTGACGGCATTCGCTCTTGAATTCGTCAAGGGACTTGCATACAGGTGACCAGGATGCTGACCAGTATTCGTTTGTGTCGTTATCCTTTATGTAGATGTAACGACCGGGCTGGTCATTTGCAACGGAGTTGAAGCGGTAACGGATAACACGTCCGTTTGCGCCTGACTTTACAAAGCTGTATCCGCCTGCATTGTTAGAGATGATTGCACCGTATTCGGGTGAGCCTAAGTAGTTCGCCCATGCTGAGGGAGTATCGGGGCGTGTGATGACATATTCCTTATTTGCAAGGTCAAAATGTCCGTAGTTCATTGGAATTTCCTCCTTATTTTTAAAGCCCTTGTGAAAAAGTTGAAACTGCCTTTTGCATAGGGCATTTTGTGACTTTTTATTGTCTTATTTCATTATATCAATAAATCGTTTACAATTCAAGGGCGGTATTTTAAACAAATTTTAAACCGCCAATTTGTACATAGTGTATAAAATGGTAAAAAACTATTTATATATAGAAAAATCCCGAAAGTAAAATCTGAAATTTTACAGTCTTTATACACTTAATTTCAAGAGTTTTAAGTAATTAGGCAAAGTTGTAAAAAACATTTTTACATCCAGCCGCAGTCATCATAGTCCTTCCACTTGTTTTCATATTCCTGCTGTTCGGCTACTTTTGTAATAATATAAGTAGCAAGGGCGATTATACCAAGCAATGCACCGATTATAGGAAATGTGAAATTAACCTTCTTTTCTTCCTTTGTCATTTTGTTTTCCATAAGTCCTCCTTTTTAGCCTTCAAGCAGTTCCTTGTATATTTCTGATTTTGAAAAGGGCGTCTGTGCCGCTATTTTCTTGCAGGCCTCACTTTGCTTTTCACCCGCTTCAATAAGCTTTCGTGCCATTTCAGCAGCTTCGCCGAGAGTAAGCTCTGCATTTTCTTCCTCTTTTTTCTTTCCCTCAAGGACGATAACATATTCTCCCTTGGGGGACTTTTCCTTGTAATATTCTATAAGCTCTGATAATTTACCCTTTATTACCTCTTCGTGAATTTTGGTAAGCTCTCTGCATAAAGCCACCTCTCTGTCACCTAAGGTCTCATAAAGATCCTGCAGGGTATTCTTAAGCTTATGGGGAGCTTCATAAAAGATAAGTGTACGGGTGAAATCCTTTATCTCTGCCAGATGCTCTTCTCTTTGCTTTTTGGTTACACTTAAAAAGCCCTCAAAGGAAAAGCGTGAGGTATCAAGTCCGCTGAGACAAAGGGCTGTTATTGCCGCACTGGGCCCTGGTACGCTTTCAAGCTCTATGCCGTAGGTATGACAATCTCTTACAAGCTCTTCGCCGGGATCTGATATGCAGGGCATACCTGCATCTGTAATTATCGCACAGGTTTCTCCCTGTCTTAATCTTTCGGCGATATCCTCGCCACGCTTGTTGCCGCTGAATTTATGATAGCTCACCATCGGCTTATGTATGCCGAAATGCTGAAGCATTTTCCCGCTTACTCTTGTATCCTCTGCCGCAATAAAATCCACCTTGCTGAGAGTTTCTAACGCTCTTGGTGAAATATCCGACAGATTACCGATGGGAGTACCCACCACATAAAGCTTTCCTGCCATTTTTATCTCCGTTTTCTTTAACTGATATCATATATTTTCTGCATACGCTCTGTGTATTTTCCGTCATCGCCGTATACTGCAAATTCGGGGGTTATCTCCATCCCCGATTTACCGCCTTTTTTGCCGCTTATAAGGAAAAGCCAGGGCTTTTCTCCTATACGGTTTACTACAGGTGTAATCGACTTTGGCTCTATGCCGTTCGCTCTCATACTGCAGATCACATCCGCAAGTCTTAAGGGTATCTGACACATTTTAAGAGTACCGCCGTATTTAAGTAATCTTGCCGATGTCTTTACCACATCGTTTATATCGCAGAGTATTTCGTGTCTTGCCGCCGCCTGAACATCAGACAGTCTTTCTTCTCCTGATCCTTTTTTCCAGTAGGGCGGATTTAACGTTACTATATCAAAATATTCCTTAGGTACGTTTACGGGATCTTTAAGATCACAGCAGACAGGCTTTATTCTGTCTGAAAGTCCGTTTTCGCTGACACTTTTTTTAAAAAGCTCTACTGCATCCTCCATTATTTCAATGCCGTAAATTTCCTTGGGTGGATTTTTTCTGCACATTATAAGAGGAATTATACCGCAGCCTGTACATAGGTCACAGACCTTGTGAGAGGGATACACCCCTGCATAATCGGCAAGCAGAAAAGCATCTGTGCCGAATCTGTGATCCTCGGATACATATATTTTAATACCGTTTAAATCAAAGCTTTCCTGCATATCAACCTATTAATATATCCTCCTCGGGAAGAATTTTATTTCTGCTACGCCTTTTATTTCTCAGCATAAGTGACATCATAAGAGTTATAGGTCCTACTCTGCCTGTAAGCATTGTAAATACCATTACTATCTTACCTATCACATCAAGCTTTGCAGCAACACCAAAAGAGCTGCCACAGGTGGAAAAGGCAGAGGTTACTTCAAACAGTACATCCTCCATAGGAATGTCGGGTACGCATCTGTGGACCACCAGAAAAGAGATCAGGACAATAACTATTGACAATACCATTACAGTCATAGTTTTAAGAATAGCGTCCTTTTTGAGCTTATGACCGAGAAGATGTATCTCGTCATCACCCTTCAGCACCGATATCATAGTGGCGATAACTACCGCAACCGTGGTGACCTTTATACCACCTCCCGTAGAGGCAGGTGCCGCACCGATAAACATAAGCAATGTAATTATTATCTTGGTTATGGAGTTGAGGTTATGAGGGTTAAAAAAGTTTATTCCCGCAGTTCTCAGGCTGACACTTAAGAATGTACCTGTCATAAGCTTTTCAGGCAGAGGCATTCCTCCCAATGTATCGGGATTATTATATTCAGCGGTTAGCAATGCTGTAAATGCCACTACCGAGAGCAGTAGCGTCATAAGCAACACTATTTTCGTGTGAAGAGTAAGATGTCTTATCTTTTTATAATGGATGATATTCTGCCACACAAGAAAGCCGATACCACCCAGCAGTATCATTGCAAGCATCGTAAATACTACTATCGGATTTGTACTATAGCAACCGACGCCGCTTGCCACACCTGTAATGCTCATAACGTCAAAGCCTGCATTACAGAAAGAGGATACCGCCATAAATATTGACATAAACACGCCGTAGGCACCAAAGTCGGGAACAAACACCGTCATCAGCATAAATGCTCCGACAAGCTCTATTATGAGGGAGTATATTATAATTTCAGAAAAAAGCTTTCGTGGTGTAAGCAAAGCATCTGAGGTGAAATCAGCCGCCGCTGTCTTTACCGATGACCACCCCATCTTTTTACCGATAAGGAAGTTGAAAAAGGTTACAAAGGCAAGAAATCCGAGTCCGCCGATCTGGAACAGCATCAGAATGACCCCCTGGCCGAACATAGAAAACTGTGTGTAGGTGTCAAACACTGTTATACCTGTTACGCAGGTGGCACTGGTGGCTGTAAAAAGGCAGTCTATAAAATCAGTAAACCTTCCGTCCTTTGATGATATAGGTAAAAACAAAAGCAATGTGCCAAGCAGGATTATTACGGCAAAGCCCAGTATCAGAAATCTGGCGGATTGCATTTGTTTCGGTTTTTTCTTAAGTACAGGCATAATCTATCCTTTTCAGCTTTGTTGGGTTTTATCTGCCGCTTCGTGATAAAGCACAGTCTGTTCGCCATAAGCATAAACGCTTATATCCGCAACTCTGCCGATAAGCACGGCATAGCCGCCCGGATTTACATCCGAATCTGTAATAAGATAGCAGCTTTCAGGTATAGAAGAAATATCTTTCACGTGTACTACTTCGCTGCCCTGGTTGAAGTACTGCATATTCATTGCAAGATGTTTTTCTTCTCCGTATACGGCAATAACGGGCATTTCTCCGTTATCTGTATGTTTTATAAACTCACCTATCGTAGCAGATGAGAGAATATTTTCTTCTGCCTTTCTGCTGTAGACAAGAGAGGTATCTATAGCGGTAAACACCGCACTGTAAAGAATAAGTCCTGCAGTCACGAAAGTGGTTATTCTGTGGGCGTATTCCTTAGCACAGCAGACAATCGGCACAAGTGCCGCAAAGGCGGTAAAGATGAATAACACGGGATATATCATAGTATCACCGTTTATGGCGGCGGTAGTACTGAATCCGGGCTTAAGCGGTGCTATTCCCTGACTCTGAGCCGCAGTAAACTGAGTAAGACTTTTCATCATATCTCCGCAGATAAGCATTGCGGAGAAGGACACTATGCCGATAAGACTTATCATAGCCATCAGTCTGACATAGGTCACGCCGTATCTCATAACGTAGATAAAAAAGAGAAATACAAGTCCTGTTATAAACGGATATACAGGCACGGCAGAGAACAGCTCTTCCTGAGCGGTTATTTCCTTGCTCATTGAAAGAAAACCGTCAAATAATACCGATATAATTACCATTATGAAAAGAAGAATGCCGAATAAGAAAATGTTTTCACTGTAGAACTGGTCGGTTTTTCTTTTCTTCTTTCTGATATAGCTTATCGTTACAATGAAAATTATCGCAAGAGCGGCAACGGCAAGTCCGAAGGATGCCACTGTGAGATAATAGGCTCTGCCACCGAGCAAGGCAAAAAAATCCTGCGGTGCGGCACATAGATTTTCAAATGCAGAAACAGCTTTGTCTATTATATTTGTGCCGCTCAGTATATGAGAATCCTTTGCGAAAAATACGGTAAAGAGATAATCAATAACTGTAATACCAAGAAAGCTGCCCGAAAAAGCAAAGATGCTTACAGGCTTTGTCTTGACGGAAAAATGCAGATATATAACATATATGAGAAGAGCTGCGAAAAGTGAGACGTAGGTAGTGTTTATAAGATATGCAAGAGCACATAAAGCGCCTGCTCCTACTGAAGAAAGCAGTATCTTCTTTTTCTTCTTATCCTTGCCGCTATCGGTAAAAATAAGGAACAATGCCCATCCGATAACCGCTGTAAAGGGTTCGGTCACAAGAAATCTTGAACCGCCAAGAACAGCAGGGAACAGTCCGCAGACAGATGCCGCAACTACTCTGTGCCAGGTCTTGTTTACTCCGAAGCGTAAGGTCAGAATGAACGCCATCAGCGGAATAAGAGAATATACAGCCGCACTGATTATCATATATGAGCCGTACTGTGCTACAGGATCTGAGAAAATCAGCATAGAGGGAAGATAGAATATTCCCTGCAGTAGCTGTCCTATGCTGTCAAGGGACGGCATTACCGCAAACCAGTCTTTGCCAAGGAGTGCCGCCGCAGATGCCGCAGGAGCAAACTCTTCGCTTATTGTGACAGTCCTTGTAAAAAGTCCCATCGCCGAATAGATAAGGAAAAAGGAGAGCCAGATGATAAGGGCTATGCTTTTTTTACTCGTAGGCTGCTGTGCAAAATCTTCATCTTTTACTGAGGCGGTAATGTAGTTGCTCATATAAATAGCCTTAAGCTTGCCCATATACTTTTCTCCTTTCTTTAAATTGATTTAATATACTCAGATTGCGACGCCGATATAGTTGTTAAGTATCTGAAATGCAAGTGACAGTACTATCTCAGCACAGATACCAAAGGCAAGTCCGCTGAAAAGACTGGGTCTGCCTGCTTCTGCAATGCGACGCAAAATTTCCTGTCTGCTCAGCGACGCACATTCGCTCTTTATGGTTTTTATCTTCTTTATAGCAAATCTGAAATAGAAATAGTTGAAGAACATCAGCACAAAGACAAGTGCCGCAAGTGTTGCTGACATTACAAGTACGGTGCAGATGCTTGCCATTTCAGGAGTGAGACCTAAAATATTGTTGCTGTCGGCAATAAGTATCCTTGCCTCCATCATTGACATCATGACAAAAAGTGTTATTGCACCGAACAGATTCATTCTTCTGAAAAAGCAGTGGAGAGGGAAAAATATAAACGCCGCAAAATTGAGCTTTAATATCTTTCCGTATTTTGCTATATCTCTGAAAACAGGCAGATAATAAGCCGCATTTTTTCCACAGAATTTGATGAGCTCCTCAGCATTTACCTCTTCCACCTCAGGAAAATCCTTCTGCTGCTTTAAGAGCCTTTTATCCATTGCCTCTCTGAATTCTTCAAGAGAGTTTACATGGTATACGTCTATTTCGTCATCGTCATCGGATTCGCTTAGTGCTTTCATTCTTGCACTGTGAAGATTTTCGCAATGTTCTTTAAGTATCTGCTTGTCGCCCTTCCATTCATATTCTCCGTGCTTATCTGTATAGATACAGCTGTCCTGCTCCTTATAACAATCACGGTGATAGGGTGCTCCGCATTCGGGGCAGATAACTATATCATCCTGTTCTCTGAACGGCTCAGAGCATACGGGACATTTTTCGTCTACATAAAACTCTTTCATTTTTACCCCTTCTTTTTTCTTTTGTTCTGTTAAGACTATATTTAATATATTGTATCACATAGTGCCGTAAAATTCAAGTGTTAATGTTACTCTGCAGTTTCACCTGCTCTTGGAGCGGTCTGTCCTGCTCTTTTTATCGTTCTGAATTTTTTTGGCGTAACTCCCTTGTGCTTTTTAAAGCTTTTTATCATGTGACTGCAATCGGAAAAGCCCGTTTCGTTACTGATATAGGTAAGATCAAAGTCGGTAAACAGCAATAGCTCCTCCACCTTGTACAGCCGCATCTCCTCCACATATTCCTTACAGGTCTTACCGTACACCTGTACAAATTTTTTTGCAAAGTAGGAATAGCTCATACGACATTCCTTTGCTATCTCTTCGACTGTTACGCCCTCGCTTATGTGACTGTCTATGTATTCGGTGATGTTGTTGATGTCAAGCAGACTGTCATCGGCAAAAGCCTCGCTGTCAACGATAAAGCCGTTGTTCTGCCATATACGCAACAGCTTTATAAGAAGCTCATATATACGGGATTTTATAACTATATCGTGACCGTAATTTCTTCCGTTCATTTCTGAAATGCACTGGGAGAATATTCCGCCCGCATCTATCTCACTGCAGACAGAGGCAGGGAACATGATATCCATACCACGTTTTTTTGCACTGTGGAATATACTACGAAGCTTAGGTGCATAGTCGGATGTCATATTAAGCCTGTTTATGTCAAATTTTATAACCGCATAAAATAGTTTTTTACCGCTTGTACTATAAATGGAATGTACAGTCCTTGGATGGAAAAATATCATTTCTCCCTCACTTACTATATATCTGTCCTCGCCGCAGTGCATATCGGCACATCCCTCAATGATATAGATCATCTCCGCAAAGTAGTGCCAGTGGGGTTTTACGGGAAAATTCTCGCAGGCGGCATCGAAATAAAAACATTCTACGGGTGTTCTTAAAACGTCAGATTCTTCAAATAAATAGTGCATATTAAAACTCCTTGGATAGATTTTTACAATTTATTTGTAATTTTATTATAGCACAAGTATGAGAGAAATGATATACTTTTCTTGAAAAATAAACAGCATTTTTCTGACTTTTTTCAAAAAGTCAGAACGAAAGGGAAACAGAAAATGGAATTTATAAAGGGCATCACCTTCGCCCCCTTTGCACCGAAAGGTACGTTTGAAAAAGCAGAGGCATATCAGAGTCTTGACAATCTTGTAAATCTTACAAATGCAGACTTTATAATTCTTGTACCAAACGGACTTCAGGACACGCCTCAGTCAGAGGAGATAGATTTTAGCTCCTGTGCAACATTATCTGATGAAGAACTTGTAAGGATGATACGCTATGCTAAGAAAAAGCATGGTCTCAGAGTAGCGTTAAAGCCTACCGCAAACTGCAGAAACGGCACCTGGAGAGCACATATAAACTTCTTTGATGAGGACGTTGTATGTGAGCCTAAATGGTGTAACTGGTTCAGATCGTACACAGAATTTCAGTGCCATTACGCAAAGATAGCCGAAGAAGAAAAATGCGATATGTTTATTGCGGGTTGTGAAATGGTACAGTCAGAAAGAAGAGAAACAGAGTGGCGTCAGCTTATAGCTGATATCCGCAAGGAATACAGCGGACCTGTTTCCTACAACACCGACAAATATCAGGAGCATAATGTAAAGTGGTGGGATGCTGTGGATGTGATATCCTCAAGCGGTTATTACCCCATCAACGACTGGGAAAATCAGCTTGACAGAATAGAAAGGGTAGTGAAGAAATTTAACAAACCTTTCTTTTTTGCCGAATGCGGCTGTATGTCGGTAAAGGATGCAAATCTTGTTCCTAACGACTGGTCTGTAAGAGGAGATATCGACCTTCAGGGTCAGGCGGACTGGTACAGGACAATGTTTGAGACAGGTAGCAAAAGAGACTGGGTAAAGGGCTTTTGTATATGGGACTGGGCGTGGCGTCAGTACCCCATCGAAAAAGCGTCAACCAACGGCGGATATGACATCTACGGCAAGACCGCCCAGCAGGTAGTAAGAGAATTTTACGGCAGTAAATAAAAAATAAATCAGCTCTCATTTCAGAAAGGAAAAAATCATTATGGAAAATTTCAGCTTTTACAGCCCGACAGAATTTGTATTCGGTAAGGATACAGAAAACGACTGCGGCAGATATGTAAAGAAATTCGGCGGCACAAGAGTACTGCTTCACTACGGTGGAGGCTCTGCGGTAAGATCAGGACTTCTTGACAGAGTAAAGAAATCCCTTGACGGATGCGGCATCTTCTACATTGAGCTTGGCGGAGTAAAGCCCAACCCCCGTGACAGTAAAGTATATGAAGGTATTGAAATATGCAAAAAGGAAAACCTTGACTTTATCCTTTCCGTAGGCGGCGGTTCTGTAATAGACAGTGCAAAGGCCATTGCGGCAGGCGTATGCTATGAGGGAGATTTCTGGGATTTCTACTGCGGTAAGGCAGTTATCGAAAAGGCAATGCCTGTGGGTACTGTACTTACAATTGCGGCGGCAGGCAGCGAAGGCTCAGGCGACTCAGTCATCACAAAGGAAGACGGAATGGAAAAGAGGGGAGCAGGCTCCAATCTTTTAAGACCGAGATTTTCTATTTTAAATCCTGCACTCACCTGCACACTTCCCGCATATCAGACAGCTTGCGGTGCAACAGATATTATGGCACACGTTTTTGAAAGATATTTCACTAACACAAAGGAAGTTGAAATAACCGACAGACTCTGTGAAGCGGTGCTTATAACAATGGTAAAGGAAACTCCGAGGGTTATCGCTGATCCCGACAACTACGAAGCAAGAGCAAATATTATGTGGGCAGGTACGGTAGCACACACAAACATTGTTGGCGTCGGCAGAAGTCAGGACTGGAACAGCCACGGCATCGAGCATGAATTATCAGGTATGTATGATGTGGCACACGGTGCCGGTCTTGCGGTTATTATGCCCTCCTGGATGGAATATGTATATAAGCATGATATTATGAGATTTGCTCAGATGGCAGTAAGAGTATTCGGCTGTCAGATGAATTTTGAAAATCCTGAGGCTACAGCTCTTGAAGGTATAAAGCGTTTCCGCAGCTTCTTGCACGATATCGGTATGCCGATAAACTTTAAGGAGCTTGGTGCCAAGGAAGAGGACATCCCCACACTTGCAAAGAATATGGGTATCAAGGACAAGACCTGGGGCTTTGTAAGACTTTCAGAAGAGGATGTAAGAAATATATATACAATAGCGGCACACGCTGAGATCTGAGGAGGGTGTTTAATATGAAAAAGGCATTATTTATAGGCGGTACAGGAACAATCAGTATGGCTATCACAAGACAGCTTGCCGCTGATCCTACTTGGGAGCTTTATCTTATCAACAGAGGAACAAGAACTGCAGAGCTCCCCGAAAACGTAAAGGTTATAAACGCAGATATCAATAATGAGGCTGAGGCTGCCGAAAAGCTTGCAGGACTCGAATTTGATACAGTATGTGATTTTATCGGCTTTGTACCCTCTCAGCTTGAAAGAGATTACAGACTTTTTAGCGGCAAGACAAAGCAGTTTATGTATATAAGCTCCGCATCTGCTTATCAGAAGCCTCTGTCCGATTATCGCATAAACGAGGGTACACCCCTTGCAAATCCCTACTGGGAATATTCAAGAAACAAGATTGCCTGCGAAGAATTCTTAATGAAGATGTATCGTGACAATGGTTTTCCGATAACGATTATCCGTCCCAGCCACACCTATGATGAAAGAAGCATCCCCTTAGGCGTTCACGGCGACAAGGGCAGCTGGCAGGTAGTAAAGAGAATGATGGAGGGTAAGCCCGTTATTATTCACGGCGACGGCACATCACTCTGGACTATGACTTTCAACACAGATTTTGCAAAGGGCTTTATCGGCCTTATGGGCAATATCCACGCTATAGGCGAAAGCTTCCAGATAACAACAGACGAAACCCTTACCTGGAATCAGATATATTCATCTATCGCAAATGTTCTTGGCGTAAAGCTGAACGCATACTATGTTCCTTCAGATTTCCTGCATAAGGTAAGCAATTACGATTTCAACGGCTCTCTTATCGGTGATAAGGCAAATTCTGTGGTATTTGATAATTCAAAGCTCAGAAAGGCAGTACCTACCTTTAATCCCGAAGTAAGATTTGACGAAGGCGTAAGACGTGTTATTGAACACGTTTTAGCTCACAAGGAATTACAGGTAGAGGATGAAGAATTTGACAAGTGGTGTGATAAGGTAATTGCCGCACTTGAAAAAGCAAAAGCAGAAATTTTAGCATAATCTTAATATTCATTTCAGAAAGGAAAGTAAAACAATGGTAAACGTAAAAAACAGATGGGCATTTATAACAGGTGCCGCAAGAGGTATCGGCAGACTTACAGCTTTATTTATGGCTCAGCAGGGCTGTAATCTTATTCTCCACAGCAGAGATAAGAGTCACACAGAAAAGCTTCTGGAAGAAGTAAAGGCACTCGGTGTAGAAGCGTACGCAGTATCAGCAGAGTTATCCGACCTTGACAGCGTTGCCGCAATGCTTAAAGAAATCGACAGCTTTAATGTGGATGTAGACATCGTACTTAACAATGCAGGTATGCAGATAGCATACAGAACAGAGTATTTCAACACTCCCGTTTCCGACTATACAGAAAGCTTTAAGATCAATACAATTGCTCCCGCTATGATATGCTATCACTTTATGCCTAAGATGATAGCAAAGGGCTTTGGCAGAATTTTAAATACCACAAGCGGTATCGCTCTTGAACCTCAGCAGGCTGGCTATTCTGCAAGTAAGGCGGCTCTTGACAAGATAACGATTGATTTAGGCTCTACAGTAAACGGCACAGATGTAATGATAAACCTTACAGATCCGGGTTGGTGCAGAACAGACCTTGGCGGACAGCATGCTCCCAATGCTCCTGAAAGTGCAATCCCCGGTATCGTTGTAGGTGCATTTGTTGACGACAAGAAGTCAGGTAGATTTTTAGGTGCTCAGAACTTCACAGGTATGACATTAGAAGAAGCTGTAGCAAAGGCAGAGGCTGAATTTGACGCACCCTACGGAAAATAAGACAGACCTTAAAGAAAGGACTTTACAGTATGGAGAGAATGCTGCTCAGTTTTTTTACGGATGATACTGAATTCCCTTTTCACATAGGATATGGTTATCACGAAAATGATGATATGTTTATGCATATCCACGAGGATTTTTCCGAGCTTGTGATAGTGCTTCAGGGCAAAGCCATACATAAAGTGGGAGAGGAAAGATTCAATATCGGCAAGGGTGATGTATTTGTAGTCGGCAGTGAGGTAGCTCACGGCTATGACAATGCAGAGAACTTTAAAATCTGCAACATTATGTTTGATCCTAAAATGCTCACCGCCTATGATATAAAGAAGTATCCGGGCTTTCATTCACTCTTTGTAATTGAGCCGCATTTTATAAAAACACAAGGATATCAGAACAAGCTGAAATTAGGAATCAAGGAGTTTTCCGCTCTCGAAAGCCTTATCGACACAGCAATAAAAGAATATGAAACGGAGGAACCGGGAAAGAAGACACTCGTCCTTTCCTACTTTTTGCAGATGGTAGTAGAATTATCAAGACAATACACTAAAACCAAAACACATATCAGCAGTGATAAAATAGACGGCATTGCCTACGCTGCTGCTCACATGGAAGGACACTACACCGAAGATGTAAGCATGGATGATCTTCTGTCCTTGTCCCACTATTCACAGCGTCACTTTATAAGACTTTTTTCCGAGGCCTACGGAGTGACACCTCACAGATATCTCCTGCAGCTACGTATAAAGCACGCTTGTGCATTGCTGACCGAAACTACTCTTTCTATGGCAGAGATCTCTGCCCGTTGCGGATTTAACGACCCCAACTATTTTGCAAGAATATTCAAGAAATACATTTCTGTATCACCAAACAGTTATCGTAATAATAAGCTGAAGGCTTGCTGAGAAAAAGCTCCACGATAAAATGTGGAAAGCGATAAAGAAGTATAACCCGTGAAGATTTACTTCACGGGTTATTTTAACATTTTGCAGGTAAATTGAAATTTGACGGCGGTTTGACGGTTTGTGTTTATGTATCATAACGGGTCGTCGAGGACATACCCTAAAGGGTGCCGCAATCCTTTGGATTGCTCGTCGACCCCTACACGCAACCCGCAACGTTACGCCGAAATCTCGTAGGGGGAGACCTGTGGTCGCCCGAATAAATTTGCACCAACATTAACCGCTGAAGGCGGAAATTGGTGAACGCCACGCGTTCAAACAACAATTTATCGTGCACCCATTATGCAATTCCGCCGTCCCACAAACTTTTGCATACCACAACGATATCCAAAGGCGGAACCGCCCGCGGGTGCAACCCGCAAACAACAATTTATCGTTGAGTCGATTATAACATCTTAGAGGTTTTATTTTTCCGCTTTTATAACCTCTTTATAAAAATCAACGCATTTAGGTAATGCACCGCTGTAGATATTTTCGTTAAGTCCGTGTATAGTGCTGTATTGCTGAGGATTTATGTAAAGCGGAGCAAATCTTATACTGTTGCGGCTTACTTCGCTATAGAACTTGCAGTCTGTACCGCCTGTCATAACATAGGGGCTTACAAGCACATCGGGATAAATTTTTGCTGATACTTTTTCAACAAGAGCAAAGGCTGAGGATTTGTAATCAACGATGGGGCAAGGCTTATCCTGATAGATTATTTCAGTATCTATATCGAATTTCTTTGCCATATCGCTTACTATCTTTATGCTTTCTTCGTTGGGCTGATGGTGGATAAATCTCATATTGCCCGTTACATAGGCTTCCTGCGGAAGAACATTCAGCCCCTCAGAGCCTGACGCCTTTGTAAAGGCGAGAGTAGTTTTCGTCAATGCTCCTGCGGCAGGGCTGATGCTTGGCAACAGCTTTGCAAGAAGCGGCTTTGTTATCCATAGATTAGCAAAGACAAGTCTTAAAGGAAAGCTCATATTAGGAGCAATTCTTTTGAACATTTCGGTAACGGTCGGAGTAAGCTTTGCCTTGAAAGAGTCATGCTTTTCGGCATAAGCCATAAACTTACCGAGCCTTACAAGAGGGGTGTTTTTCGGTGGTGCACTGGCGTGACCACCCTTACCTCTTGCAATGAATTTAATATCGCCATAGCCCTTTTCCACAACTCCGACCATAGCATAAATACCCTTTACACCCTTTATAGGCTCTTCGAGTATCATACCGCCTTCATCAAGAAGTAATTCAAGCTGAACATTATTCTCTTTAAGATAGCTCGCTATTGCAGGAGCGCCACCGCCGCTCCACTCTTCAGTACAGCTGCTGGCAATATAAACATCAGTTTCAGGAGTATAACCCTCTGCTAAAAGCTCTTCAACCGCCTGAAAAATACAGAAAAGACTGCCTTTGGTATCTACCGTACCTCTGCCCCATACTCTGCCCTCTTCGTCAATATGACCGCTGAAGGAGGGATACTTCCAGTCGCCCATTGCCTGCACCACATCGTGATGGCTCATAAGCATAATGGGATTATTGTCACTTCTGCCTTTCCATTTAAAAAGCAGACTGCCGTCAAAAACATTTTTAGCAAGGTTTTTATGTACGAGAGGAAATAATTCCTCTAAGGTCTTGTGAAATTCATAGAACTTTGTTCTATCATCATCAAATCTGTCGGATACGGTTTCCTTCTGTATCATCTTTGACAGTCTTTCGCCGTAGTTTTTCGCCCTGTCGCTCTTATCGGGAACAAAGACTGCGTTTTTTGATTTGTGCGGCTTTAAGCTGACTGCTCTTATCACCATTATGCCGAGCAATAAAATAACAGCCCCAAGTATTACGCCAAGAATTATAAGTGCGATTTCCATATATCCTCCTATTAAAGCTTATCCTTTTTGAATAAGAACCAGCCTATCGCAAGAGCAAGACCGCCACTGGGAAGTAAAAGCAGGCTTGTCTGACTTATCATAGAGGGTACGAAAATGCAAAGTAAAGTCAGCACAAGCAGGGGTATTGCCGCAATCTTCGGACTTTCAAGGAAGTATTTAAGACCCAACGCACCAAAGAGTGCCGGCACCACATTATTAAAGGCAGGAGCTAAAAGCTCACTGTTCAGTACAGGCTGCAGCGGTGCTAAAAGAATAACGCCCACAACAATTACAAGAGTTGTCACAATAGCACTTGTGGCAACGCTTATGGTGGAGATAATCTCGTGCTGGGGAGTACCCGGCTCTGTACCCGCTATATCCTTTGCATTCATTACACAGGGGATCTTCATATTTGTGATATTACCTGTTATAAAGGAAAGATAGCTACCACCCACGCCAAGCATAGGGGCGTATACTAAAAACTCTGCAAGAGCTACAGGATAATAGATGATGCCTACTCTGAAAAGTCCGCTGAAAAATCCGCCCACATCAGGCATAACACCGTTTGCTATTCCATAGATAAAGGGGACTGCTACAAGTACGATTATAGCGGCAATAAGACTTATTCTGCCGACTTTATGAAGCCCGTTATTGAATTCGTTCAAAAACTGCTGTTCAGCAGATATTTCTTCATTCTGTACTGCGATTTCGTTATTCATAAACTTACCCCCCTTTTTATATAATAGCGGAAATTCCGACTGCGGCAGTCATTGATATCAGCATACTTGCCGCAAGACTGAAGTTTTCAAGCACCTTGATATTCTTTTTACGGATAAAGAATTCAAACACAGCCATCGCAAGACCTGCGATAACCGCAACGATAAGTGGCATAATGTCAGAGCCTTCTCTTGGTATCGCCTTACCGATATAAGATCCGATATATGCGGCACAAAGGCCTATAAACATTGCGGTAGTAGCGTAAGCACCAAAGCTCTTTTTGCCGCTTTCGTTTGTTTTCTTAGGCTTGCTGCTGAGCTTCTTCATATATTTTTTCAGCAAGAAGATACAGCATAACACGCCGCCTAAAATTCCCACCGTCATAATAAGAGCTATTGTGGCAAAGGCTGAGGGGGTAAGGTCGGATACGTTAAGCCCCGGCATACCAAGGCTTTGTGCCGACATCTCAGCTACGTTAAGCTCATACTGTAAAGCACCGATGACCGATAATCTGAGCCACGAAAAGGGAACTCCCAGTGTACCGCTTAATGCGATAACTCCAAGCAGAATACTGATAGAGGGAAGCAACGTAAAGGATGCACTTGCCATAATGGTCTTTTTAAGCACCTTTTTATCCATGCCGATTTTTATACCTGCCTTGTAACTCTTTAATAAGAACACAACGCAGATAGCTGTAATAAACGCCATTACACCTGCTACAAGCAGATAGAAATATCCTGCGTTTACGCTTTCTGAATATCCGTTCATAAGATTCTCCTTTAAAAGATTTTTTAAAACTTTATTAAGTAAATTATACCACCGATAAAGGGTGTTGTCAATTTAAGAAGAAAATAGTCGCACTGTTATTATGTGTGACTACTGTATAAATATGAGCAATGCCTCCGAGGATTAACCACGGAGGCATGACAGATAATTTATTGACAGGAGATTGACTCAAAATTCTTTCTCTTACCTGAAAGAACAATCTTAGCTTCTGCACCTGCTACAGCTGAGGTGTAGTCATTCTGCATATCAGCCTGCAGCTTATTCAGCTACATAAGCGGGAGTTGTTGTTACATCTTCGCCACATTCATAAAGTCTTATCTTGGAAACTGTATAGTCGTGACCCCAGATGATAAGACCGCCCTGGTCCATAGCCTTCTGGATATCTTCAGCGTCAAGAACAACTGTAAAGGTTGTAGCACCTGTATTGATTGCACATCCGCCATCGTCTGTGAGAGAGCCATCGCTCTTGATAGCGGGCCAGTTAGCCATATCAATACGGAACATAACAACATGATATTCTGCTGTACCGCCTACAACATCAAGATCAATTGCGTACTTTTTGGAAGGATCAAGCTTTGAGATTACACTTGAAGTTACCTTGATAGCTTCATCACCGTTCCAGAATGTGCTGATTTCTATGGGGTCGCCTTCGTAAAGAACGCCGTCTTCTCCCATTTCTGTAATGATTCTGTTATTAACGGGTACTGAAACTGTAGGCTTTGAGGGGTTAAGCTCTGCAAGTGTCTTGTTTGCCTTTTCTACTTCTGTCTGAACACCGCCCTTGATACTTTCCTTGGTCTGTGTCCAGGATACACCTGCGTTGAAGGCTTCCTTCATAGGATTGTGTACATAGCCGTAAAGGTTGCTGGAAACTGCACCGTAGAAATCAAATACGGGATTTTCGTTTGTCATTTCTTTAACCTTTATATACATATCCATCATTTCTTCAGTCCACTTGTAATCTTCGTAGAACTGATTTCTCTGGATTTCAAGTGTCTGGGGATCTGTTGATGCAATTCTTCTGCACTTTAAGAATGCTGCCGCACCTTCGGGGTTCTTACTGCCCTGTACCATTGCCATAGCGTCTACACCTGCAGGGAGATAATATTCATCAACATAAGTACATTTAGGCATAGGAACGAACATAATATCTTCCATCTCACCGAACATGGAAAGATCCGCTTCGTAAAGCTGCCATACACCTACGGGGTAGAATAAAGTCTTGCCTGACGCAATGTTGGAGGGAGCAATCTGCCATTCGTGTTCTGCCTTGGGATAGGGGAATTTTTCGTTGTTCATCATCTGCATGAATTCTTCTGCGTGATTGATGAGAGGGTCGTCAAGATTGTTTGTAAGCTGACCGTTTTCATAACCGATAAAGGGAACGCCTGTTGTAAGTACAAACGCCTGCTCGAACCACCAGCCGTCGATAGCATACTGATTTTCATCGGGGTCGCAGAAGTCCATCATCATTTTCTTGAATGAATCCCAGTCCCACTTGCCGTCTTCAAGAAGCTGGGCAGGATCGTCAAGATTGTTGGATTCGATAGTATTCTTATTGTAGATCATAACCGTGCCTGCATCCGCAGACATATTGCATACGTAATGCTTGCCGTTTAATGTGTAAACATCATTTAAGTGGCTGATATCCTTCCAGATATCTTCTGAGAAATCAATGTAGTCATCCATAGGTGCAAAGAGGTTGAGCATTGCACATTTAGGGAATACGTCAAGGTCTGCCGCAGGGAATAAGTCGGGAGAATCTCCTGAAAGTACCATTGTAGAAAGCTTTTCAAATCTTTCTTCAAAAGTACACTGGATAAAGCTTATTTCGCCGCCGTAGTTGTTCTTGAAAAGCTCTAACTCTGTAGGCATTGCCTTACCGTTTTTGGGATTGATATCCCATGTGGACAGCCATACTACCTTTCCGTTTTCGAGCTTTTCTACTTCGCCCATATCAATGCTTTCAAGAGTGGAATTGTACTCTTCTTTAAGTGTTGAGGGAGGTAATGTAGTTTCGGGAGTGCTTGAGTTACCTGAACCTGTATCGGAAGAGCTACAAGCCGATGCTACAACGCTTATGGCACAAAGTGCTGATAAGAGCATTGCCGATTTTCTGATATTCATATAATCTTTCCTTTCTGTGAGCTGTTAAAGCCTGCCGCTTTGTTTTTCTTACAGTTTCAGTATACTCCATCAGGAAAAAACGAAATGTTATATTTTTGCTGTTTTTGTTATCTTGTTGCACAAAGTTATTGCATTTTATAAATAAAATTAAGATTTATTGTAAAAAATTAACCTCTTCCCGTTTATGAGAAGAGGTTAAAAGCATAATTTTACTTTATAAACTTAAAGCTTTCCATACTGAATTTTGTACCCGGCAGGAATACAAAGCTGATATCATAAAGACCTTTAAGCTTTTCGATATCAAAGATTACAGCCGTATAATCATCAGCGTGAGGGAATTCGATAAGTCTTGTTACCTGTTTGCCGTCCTTGTCGGTAGCTCTTATCTGTACCGAGCAGAAGTCAAGAGAAGTCTTTGCGGTAACTTCTACCTTGCTCACTCCATCGGCAAAATCCATATCGTTAAATTCGATAACTACATTGTTACCGATATCATCAATACGCTTTTCGTTTACTGTGAAGTCGTCACCGTATACGTTATCGGTATCTCCTGCGTAGTTCAGCTTATAGGCACGCTGATTCTTTATAAACTCAAATCCGCCGTAAATGCAGTTTCTGTCAATTACAAAGCTGATATCATGTATACCCTTTATCACTTCAGGCAGAGCAAACTCCTGGGGATGTGCTCTGTCCCAACCGCCGTTGAAGTCAACGCCGAAGGTGCCTATGTATCTTCCGCCGTTGTCTGCGTCGCCGATATAAAGTTCTACGGGGAAGGCTTCTCCGCCACCGCAGTTGCCAACACTGATTATCACCTTGTCAGCACCTGTGCCGAAATCTACCGCAGAATAACCGATGACGGTTCTGCCGTTAAATCCGCCGAGTGCACCTCTTTCAATAGTATTAAGAGGCTTGTTACTGAAGTCTGAAAGACAGGCGGCTGTGAACTTATAAGGATTTTTTGCAGCGTCGCCAAGACCTGTTATGCTGTATTCAAGTTCGGAAATGACCTCGGGGAAGTTCTTGCCGTTCATTGCACAGGCACGCAGTCTGAAGTTGCCGTCACCCTTTGCGGTAACTATCGCCTTTTCTCCGTCAAAGCCTGTTACTTCAGCAAAGTTTATTTCTACTCCGTTATCGCTGCAACACTTGAATACTATATCCTTATAGGTTGCATTTTCGGGAAGTATCCTTACTCCGATCTCACAGGTGGTCTTTTCCTCATTCATCTTTCTGTCTGAAAGAGCTGTAAGCTCTATCTTTCTTACAGGTATTTCCGACTTGCACTTGGGTGATACCACAGGGAAGGTGTTTTCTGTAGCAACGCTTACACCTTCGGGCATATCACAGGGTGTTGCATGCAGTACTATATAATCAGAGGCAAGCCCCTTGCTTTCTACAGTAACAGTTACTGCACCGGGGTCAAGTGTAGTCATTATCATAACTGTCAGCTTACCTGAAAACAGTCTGCGGTTATTTGCTTTATAGCTATCATAGTCAGTACTATTGCCGTTATCTATACCGACGATTCTTGCAGGGCCTTTTATCTTTACCTTAACACGGTTATTTGCATTGGCAACAGGCTGATTATGCTTGTCCACCGCTGATACCTGCAGGAAGAACATTGATCTGCCGTCAGCTTTTGCTTCATATCTGTCAGGCTCGATGCTGAGTGCGGCGGCATTCTCGTGATGCTTTAATATCTCCTCGCATACTGCCTGCTTGTCGCTGATACTTTTATAGCCTCTTATCATTACTTCCTTGTCCTTTGAGTAAGGGAGCTTCCAGTGGCCGTAAAGCACATCAGAATTTTCTAAATCAAGGATCTGTTTTTTGTATGTTTTTCCGTCATAGATAAGCTCTAATACAGGAAGATTTGAGTATGCAAGCACATCTATAAGCTGACCTTCATTGTAATCCCAATAGGGCAGGATGTGGATAAAGGGCTGAGCCGCCTTGTTCCAGAGTGCTTTATAGAGATAATAACTGTCCTTGGGTATACCCGCAGTATCCACTATGCCAAAATAAGAATTTTTGGTGCTGTAGGGAGTAGGCTCGCCGATATAGTCAAAGCCTGTCCACACAAACTGACCCATAGAAAGCTTTGCGTCTCTGTCCATTACATAAGAGGTTATGGGAGATGCACCCCAGTTTACAACGCTGTTTAAAAGGTCGGAGCATTGCAGATCATCGTGGGTCAAGAGTGCTGTATCCGCAGGGAAATGGTAAATACCTCTTGAGCGTACGGTGGAAGCGGTTTCGCTGCCATAGATCACCCAGTCGGGATGAGCCTTGTGATGCTCGTTATAAAGTCTTTCAGCATAATTATAGCCTGCTATTTTAAGATAATCCGCTACCTTCTGAGCATTTTCCCAGGGCATATAGTTAGAGCCTATTGTAGCCACCGCATTTTTATTAGGGTCGTGCTTTTTTACTTCCTCGCAAAGCATCTGTGCTACTTCAAGACCTCTTTCGCTCTTGTGCGTGTCGGGTATCTCGTTACCGATACTCCACATAATAACGCTGGGTCGGTTTCTGTCACGGCGTATCCACGCCTTTACATCAGTCTTGTACCATTCATTAAAATATCTTGCGTAGTCAAATTCGTTTTTCGGGATTTCCCACATATCCAGAAATTCGCTGACAACAAGGAGACCTATTCTGTCACAGACATCCATAAATTCCCTTGAAGGAGGATTGTGGCTTGTGCGTACCGCATTGACGCCCATTTCCTTTAATATAAGGAGCTGACGGAGGGTTGCGTCATAATTTACCGCTGCACCCAATGCACCTAAATCGTGGTGCAGACATACGCCGTTTAATTTCAGCCTTTTGCAGTTGAGTGAAAAGCCTGTTTCGCTGCTGAATTCTATAGCTCTGTAGCCGAAGGTGTTTTCCACCTCGTCAAGCAGCTCGCCCTCAGCTGAGTGTAAAGTGGTGGTGAGCTTATATAAATTAGGCTCGTAGATATCCCACAGTACTGGCGTATCTGTGTAGAAGGTTGTCTTGTCACAGTCTCCGCATATTCTACGCTCGGCAGAATACACCGTGTTTCCGTCAGGGTCGGTTATATTGTGAGTGATAGTTCCGTCTATTTCTGAGTTAAATTCGCTCTCAACACATACACGCCATCTGCCTGGATTTTTCTCATTTATATGATAATTGCACTTGGTGGTAATATAAACACCGTCTTCAACAATATGATGTTTTGTGGTATGACGGAGATAAACATTTCTGTAGATACCCGCACCGCTGTACCAACGAGTGTTGGGAGATTTATGATTTACTCTTACAAGTATCTCGTTATTTCCGCTTTTAAGATAATCGGAAATATCAAAGGAGAAGGAGGTATAACCGTACTTCCATACACCGACTTCCTTACCGTTTACATAAAGGGTGGTGTCCATATAGACACCGTCAAAGCACAGTATAAAGCAGTCGGACAGCTCGTGCTTTTTCACTTTGAAATTCTTTTTATACCAGCCGCATCCTGATTTATAGAAATTTGCGGTATCACCTATCAGCCAGTCGTGAGGTATTTCTACATCGTACCAGTGTGCGTCACGGATAGCTGATTTTTTACTGTCAGGTTCGGTCAGAGTAAACTGCCAGTTGTCGCTGAATAAAATTCTGCCTTTTCTCATCGCATAAATTCCTTTCACAAAAGAAATGTAATCGTTTTACCAAATTGGTGCTTCTTTTCAATACCGATTTTATTTT
This sequence comes from Ruminiclostridium sp., assembly GCA_045533495.1. Lineage (GTDB taxonomy): Bacteria > Bacillota > Clostridia > Oscillospirales > Ruminococcaceae > Ruminiclostridium_E. The sequence goes on from JAZSHW010000096.1 coordinate 25,888, forward strand.
CACATTGCATCAAGATCCGGCGGCTTTACAGAAATGTATCTTAATTTGCCGTTCTTTTCGCCCATAATAAGCTCAACGCCTCTGCCCGAAACTATAGTTTCGTTGAGACTTGGCTGAAGCCCCATGGATTTTGTCATCACCTTTATATCATAGTTCAGAAAATCGTAATATCTCACTCTGAACATTCTGCCGCCTCTTACGTGAAAGGTGTTTTCGACAAAGCCTCTTACTATGTATATACGGGGATAGCTGTTTATCTTGATCTTATCTCCTACTGTCAGCATAAGTATAACAACCGAAATCACCGTTGCCACCATAAGCATAAAGGGAAGTATCTTGACAGAGCCTTTTATCAGCGGAACAGCAGAAAAAAGCAAATAGACCACCCCTATCATTATAAAGGGATATGGCTTTATTTTTGCAAGATTTGTCCTCTGACGCGGGGATAACGGGATAGGCGGGATATCCCTCATCGCATAGTCGATACCCGAATAATCTTTTCTGTCGTTCCTGAAACTGAACATAATTTCCTCCATAGCAGAATATCCCCTTTTAAAAAAGGGGATATATCATTGCTCTGATCAGTCGTCTTCTTCGAGTGCCATTCTGCGTTCTCTTTCGAGTACCTGAAGATGCATAATGAAACGTGATATCTGTTCTTCCTGATCCTCTGTTACTCGTTCAAACTGACATCCGTAGCCTACCAGATTGCCTTCATTATCTATCTGTACACGTAGTACCTTTGTGACTAAATCCAGAGTTCCTTTAAAAAAGCTTGCATGGAATTTATCTCCGGGATTTAGTCTCAGCTCATCGCATTTCAGCAGAATTCCGCCAAGATTGATGTTAAGGACTGTAGCAGGGACAACCTCTCCCATTGTCAATCTTTCAGAATAGATATATATAGCTTCATTGCAGGGCATTTTAAAGTATCTGCGACGCTCTTCAAGCTCTTCCACCTCATCTACTTTAGCAGTAAAATAGGACTTGTCGCAGTCGTCGACAATTACAGGTGTTTTATATCTGTTACCGTTGAAATATTCGAACACCAGTATCATAACATCTCCCTTTTTAAGTACAGGAAGATGGGTGCTCATAACCTTGACATTAACAGTCCCGGTAGATTTGAACAGTATTTTTACATCAGTAAAGGAAAACGCTTTTGTGGTGCCGATATGATGATTCTGCAGATCATATATTTCGATTTTTACCACATCGTCTTTGCTTATCATTACATTCATACGTCAATTTCTTTCCGCTGTTACCATTACAGCTGCCACTTTATTTTAATACATCCCAACACAATTAAACTAAATGTTTTCCTTCGCTTAATTTCTTTTTACTTTGTGCCGAAAATTCTGTCGCCGCCATCACCGATACCGGGTGTGATATAAAGCTCGTCGTTAAGGCCTTTATCCATAGCACCGCAGTAGATTTCTACATCGGGATATGCTTCCTGTAATGCTTTTGCACCTTCAGGACAAGCAATGATGCACATAAACTTGATGGAGTGTGCACCTGTTTCCTTTATCTTCTTGATAGCATGGATAGCGGAAGCACCTGTTGCTAACATAAGGTCTGTTACGATAACGTCACGTTCATTGATATCGAAGGGGAGCTTGCAGTAGTATTCTGCAGCAGAGTTTGAATTTGCCTTATCTCTGTATATACCGATATGACCGATCTTTGCGGCAGGAACAAGTGCCATAGCACCGTCAACCATACCAAGACCTGCTCTTAAGATGGGAACGAAAGCAAGCTTTCTGCCTGAGATAACGCTTGACTCAGCAATAGCTATAGGAGTCTGGATCTGTACCTTCTTCAAAGGAAGATCACGTGTTGCTTCATAGCACATAAGCATAGAAATTTCGCTTACTAATTCTCTGAATTCCTTGGAGCCGGTGTTCTTGTCTCTTAAAAGAGAGATCTTGTGCTGTACAAGGGGATGGTCACAGATGTGAATCTTTTCGTTTGACATAAAGTCCTCTTTTCTCCCTATGGTAAAAATTTATTTTTACCTGCCTTATCCTCATAGGGAAGGATATGCGGTGTTTATTTTTAAAGCTGTTATTTAACGCTTCATTTTCTTACTTTTCAAGATCCATTATCTTGTCTATTCTTCTCTGGTGTCTGCCACCTTCAAATTCGGTGTTTAAAAATATAGTCACGATTTCTTCGGCTGTACCTGCACCGATAACTCTGCCGCCCATACATAATACATTGGCGTCATTATGGAGTCTTGTATACTTTGCAGTATAATAATCCTGACAAAGTGCGGCTCTGATACCCTTTATCTTGTTTGCGGACATTGATATACCTATACCTGTACCGCAGATAAGAATACCCTTATCACATTCGCCGCTTGTTATCTTTTCGCAGGTCTTTTCTGCGATGTCGGGATAGTCACAGCTTTCACCGTTACAACCACAGTCAATAAACTGAATGTTATTTGTCTCAAAAAATTTTATTACCTCGCATTTAAGTGAGTATCCTGCGTGGTCACTTCCTATTGCTATCATTTTACTTTTCCTTCCCTTTTATTCTGTAGTGATGCCCTGCTTTGCCATAAGCTCTCTTTGAGCCTGGGGCAGTTTTAAATACATCGGCATAAGTGACTCAGGCTTTATCTGTTCTTTATCTGTTGCCGCAAGACATACACCTGCACCTGTCTGATATCTTAAATGTGAAGGGCTGAGTCTTACATTTTTCAGTCCCGCCTTTTCACATTCTGAAAGCAGGAGCTGAGCTCCATCGCCCACAAGAACGATATCTTTATCCTGATAAGCCGAAAGCAACTGTGCAAGCTCCTCTGCCTTGTGACAACCTTCCTCGGTAAGTCTTGTGACCTTGCCTTTTTCTACTTCAAAAATCGCATCAAACACCTGATTGCATCTTGCGTCAATAGCACTGCATACGATACAGTCAAGGGCCGCAAGGTTATATGCCATTGATTCACTCGATGTCACCTCAGCACAGGGTTTATTATTTGCAAACGCCATACCCTTTACTGCGGATATGCCTATTCTGAGTCCTGTAAAGGATCCAGGGCCTGCCGACACCGCAAAAAGATCTATATCCGAAAGAGCAATGCCTGAGTTTTTTATAATATCCTCTACAAGAGGCATAAGCGTTACCGAGTGGGTAAGCTTGTTATTTATAACGCTCTGTGCAAGCACCATATCCTTGTCGCTGTCATATATTGCCACACAGCAGGGTGCGGCTGAGGTATCTATTCCGAGTATCAGCATACACTTTCCTCCTGCGGAATGTATTTTATAATTCTGCTTTCGTCACCTGTTTTTGTTATCTCCACTATGCAAAAGCGGGGTAAAAAGGTAACAAGCTCAGGGATGTTTTCGCTCCATTCGATAGCCATTACGCCGTTTCTGTCAAGATAATCGAAAAAGCCTATAGCGTAAAGATCGTCCATGGTGTCAATTCTGAACAGATCAAAATGGAATACGGGAACATCTCCCTCATATTCATTTACAAGAGCAAAGGTGGGGCTTGTCACCACATCACCGCATCCGAAATAATCGGCTACACCTTTTGTAAAGTGGGTTTTGCCTGCCCCCATTTCGCCTCTGTATAATATACAGTCGCCAGCAGACAACTTTGCGGCAAGTTTTTTACCTATCTCTATTGTCTGCTCTGCACTGTCAGATATGAATTTTTCCATCAGAAAAGTCCTGTGATTTCGCCGCTTGCGAGTACATCTATATTATTTGCCGCAGGAACTTTAGGAAGACCGGGCATTGTCATAATATCGCCTGTTAATGCTACCACGAAGCCTGCACCTGCAGAAAGCTTTACGTCACGTACTGTAATCTCAAAGTTTTCGGGTCTGCCAAGCTTTGCAGGATCATCAGATAATGAATACTGGGTCTTTGCAACACATACAGGTACATTAGAGAAGCCGATATCTTCAATTTCCTTGATTGCCTTTTCAGCCGCACCTGTAAAGATAACACCGCTTGCACCGTAAATTTCCTTTGCGATGACCTGAAGCTTTTCCTTGATAGGAAGCTCGCTGTCATAGATAGGAGCAAAATTGCTTTCCTGCTGTTCAACAGTTTCTATAACTGCCTTTGCAAGCTCGATACCGCCCTCACCGCCATTTAAGAATACATCGGAGAAGGCAACCTTTGCACCGTGCTGTTCGCAGTATTCCTTTACGATAGCGATTTCAGCCTCTGTATCTGTGTAGAAGTGGTTTATAGCAACAACTACGGGTACACCGTACTTTCTCATATTGTCGATATGTGCACCGAGGTTTACGATACCCTTCTTAAGAGCCTCGGTATTTTCTGTTGTAAGGTCAGCCTTTGCAACGCCGCCGTTGTACTTTAACGCACGGATAGTTGCAACAAGAACTGTACAACTGGGCTTAAGACCTGCGTAACGGCACTTGATGTCAAAGAACTTTTCAGCACCGAGGTCAGAGCCGAAGCCTGCTTCTGTTACCGCATATTCGCCAAGCTTTAATGCAAGCTTTGTAGCTCTTACACTGTTACAGCCGTGAGCGATGTTTGCAAAAGGACCGCCGTGGATGATAGCGGGTGTATTTTCAAGAGTCTGTACAAGGTTAGGATTGATAGCTTCCTTTAAAAGTGCAGTCATAGCACCTACTGCGGAAAGGTCCTTTGCGTATACAGGCTTGTTGTCATAAGTATATGCAACTAAAATTCTGCCGAGACGGAGCTTTAAATCATCAAGATCATCTGCAAGGCAGAGGATGGCCATAATTTCGCTGGCTACTGTAATCTGGAAATGATCCTCTCTCGGTACGCCGTTTACCTTGCCGCCAAGACCGATTATTACATTTCTTAAAGCTCTGTCGTTCATATCAAGGCAACGCTTGATCTGGATGCGACGAGGGTCGATACCAATAACATTACCCTGCTGAATGTGGTTATCAATAAGAGCACAAAGCAGATTATTAGCCGCTGTTATTGCATGCATATCGCCCGTGAAGTGAAGATTGATATCTTCCATAGGTACTACCTGGGCATAGCCGCCGCCTGCAGCACCGCCCTTGACACCGAATACAGGGCCTAAGGAAGGCTCACGAAGAGCAAGCACAGCCTTTTTACCAAGCTTGTACATACCCTGAGCAAGACCCACTGATGTGGTAGTCTTACCTTCGCCTGCAGGGGTAGGGTTGATGGCAGTAACAAGTATCAGCTTGCCGTCAGGCTTATCTGCTAATCTGTCGATACATTCCTGAGATATCTTTGCCTTATAATGACCGTAGGGAACGAGCTCATCCTCGTTTACACCAAGGTCAGCGGCGATATCCTTTATTTTAAGCATTTTTGCGCTCTG
>JAZSHW010000057.1:0-1843 GCA_045533495.1 Ruminiclostridium sp.
TTTATATCCTCGCCTTGAGAGAGGAAGAATTTACTTAGTTTATCGGTCGTGTCCATTGAGTCGTTACCGCCGATATAGAAAAAGGCTCTTATATTATTCCTGCGGAGAGTGTCTACTATTTTAATATAGTCAAGCTCGTTATTGTCAGCGTCTGCTAACTTATAACGACAGGAGCCGAGAACAGTTGAGGGAGTCTTTATAAGAAGATCCTTGTCATACTCGGTTGTTATTACCTGCTTTAAGTTTATGAGGTTGTTGTTTATGATGCCCTCGATACCATTAATAGAGCCATAAACCCTGTCAATGCAGTCAAAGTTCTGTGCTCCTGCAAATACACCGCAAAGCGAGGCATTTATCGCAGCGGTAGGTCCGCCTGACTGTGCTACTGCAATATTGAATTTCATTTTTACTTCTCCTTGTGTTATGTTGTTTAGTGGTCCGGGATAATTTCTACTATATATTGTATCATTTTAACCGCAATAAAACAAGAATAAAACTTAGCTTTGATTAAAATTCGTAATTTTGTACAATTACACCTATTTTATTACACCTTTTATAGTGGCTTATGCAGACGAAAACATCCCTGAAAACCTTTACACAAGCCGTTTTCCGATTTAACAAAAAATTGCCTCAGCTTATTGCGTTTGCTTTTCTCACAATTTTACAGTCAATATCATTTTAGTTATAGTCTTATATTATCTATATGAAAGTAAAAGAAGCAAAAACCGCCTTTATTGTTCCGCTTATTCGACAAAGTGCGACAGAATATGACTGCAAAGGCAAAAGACAAGTTATTTTCTGCTTATTTCTATTGACAATGCCATTTTTATGTATTATAATATGAAAAGTGAATTCGAGATGCGTCGAAATGTAGGACGCTTTGAAAGGAAACAGAAAAATGGAAGAGAAAAAATACGATTTTGCCGCCATCGAACAGAAATGGCAGAAATACTGGGACGATCACAAGACCTTTGAAGCAAAGAATAACAGCGACAAGGAAAAGTTCTATGCTTTGGTAGAGTTCCCTTACCCTTCAGGTGCAGGTATGCACGTAGGTCACATCAAGGCTTATTCAGGACTTGAAGTTGTAAGCCGCAAGAGAAGACTTCAGGGATATAACGTATTATTCCCCATAGGCTTTGACGCTTACGGTCTGCCCACAGAAAACACAGCAATCAAGACAGGTGTTCACCCCAGACAGGTAACAGATAATAATATAGTAAAGTTTACAAATCAGCTTAAGCGTGTAGGCTTTTCTTTTGACTGGTCAAGAGTAATAGACACAACAGAAGAAGAATATTACAAGTGGACGCAGTGGATATTCTTAAAGATGTTTGAAAACGGACTTGCTTTCAGAGATACAACCCTCGTAAACTACTGCCCCAGCTGTAAGGTAGTTCTTTCAAACGAGGATTCCCAGGGCGGTAAGTGTGACGTATGCCACAGCGATATCGTTCAGAAGACTAAAGAAGTATGGTATCTTCGTATTACTGAATATGCCGACAAGCTCCTTCAGGGACTTGAAGAGGTTGACTATCTGCCCAACGTAAAGCTCCAGCAGGAAAACTGGATAGGCAAGTCAACAGGTGCCTTCGTAAACTTCACTATCAAGGAATTTGACGAAAAGCTCCGTATCTACACAACAAGACCTGATACTCTTTACGGCGTAACCTTTATGGTAATTGCTCCCGAGCACCCCATGATTCAGAAGTACAGAGACAGCATTGCAAATATCGCTGACCTCGACGCTTACAAGGAGGAGTGTGCTAAGAAGAGCGAATTTGAGAGAACCAAGCTTGTAAAGGATAAGACAGGCGTCAAGATTGACGGCATAACTGCAATT
>JAZSHW010000002.1:0-5760 GCA_045533495.1 Ruminiclostridium sp.
GAAAATCCCCTTTACAAGAGAAAGCTGGCACGGAAGAATGAGAGCCTGCCGTGGCGTTGCCGCTTCTATGTCAGAGGAAACGCTTTCTCTTTGGGATAAGGAGCATAGAAAAATGCTTGAAGACTATCCCGATAGCTTTGAAATTCTGCATTATATAGCTATGGCAGAGCTTACATTGAGGTAAAAATGAATTATACGATCAGAAAAATAAAGGAAGATGAATATAAGATTTTAGATAACTTTATATATGAGGCTATTTTTATTCCTGAAGGGGTAGAGCCTCCGCCAAAGGAAATTATCAATCAGCCGGATTTACAGGTATATATAAAGGATTTCGGCAAGAAAAAGGATGATATCTGCTTTGTTGCAGAAGCTGACAGTAAAATCGTCGGTGCAGTATGGGTAAGAGATATGCAGGACTACGGACATATTGAGGACGGCGTTCCCTCCTTTGCAATCTCTCTTTACAGGGAATACAGAAACTACGGTATCGGTACTAAGCTTATGAAAACTATGCTTAAGGAATTAAAGCTAAGAGGATATAAAAAGACCTCTCTTGCCGTTCAGAAAGCAAACTATGCTGTAAAAATGTACAAGGCTGTAGGCTTTGAAATAATAGACCAGAACGAAGAAGAATACATAATGATATGCAAATTATAACAAAAGGAGCTATCACAATGGATAAATACGCAGTAATAAAAGAAAGACTTATCAATATAGCAAAGGAAAATGATTCAATAAAGGCGATAGTCGCAATAGGCTCTTCTGTAAGGGATTACAGCAAAGCGGATGAATTCTCCGATATTGACCTTATCATAGCCACTACAGAACTTGACAGCTTTCTTTATAGAGATGAGCTTTTATCTCAGCTTGGAAATATAAAAATATCCTTTATAGAACATACTCTTGGCGGTGGTCTTGAAAGAAGAGTACTTTTTGACGGCTCTCTTGATGCGGATTTTATTGTTTTTACCCCCGATCAGCTTATTTCAGCCGTACAGGGCGGTGTTGCAAATGAAGTGATGAACAGAGGTTATCTTGTGATGTATGATGATATGAACATCACTCCCCTTTTAAAAAAGCATATCACTATGTCAGTGAGAACTATTTCAATGTCAGAAGCAGAGTTTTGCAACCTTGTAAACGACTTCTGGTTTCATACTGTATGGGCAAGCAAGAAAATACTGCGTGGTGAAATTTGGGTTGCCAAAATGTGCATAGACGCATATCTTAAAAATCATCTGCTGTCTGTTATGGAATATAACCGATATATATCAGACAAAGAGGATGTATGGCATTGCGGAAGATTTTTAGAAAAGTGGGTAGGTGATGAAAACCTTTCCGCTCTTAAAAACTGCTTTGCCCATTATGATAAATACGATATAATAAAGGCGTTATTCAATACCGCAGAGCTTTTTTCTGAAAATGCACATGCAATTTCGGAAAGTTGCGGATACAATTATCCCGAAAAAGCAGAAGACTATGCCGCTAAGCTTTTAAAGGAGTATTTAGCGAAGCCATAAAGGGTTTGCAAAGGAAAAATACGATTAAATAAGGCTTTGTCAACCTGAAGTTTACATAAAGAACTGTAAAAATGATAGCTTTTTTGAGTCTTTGGTGATATACTGAAAACACAACAAAAAGCTAAAAGGAGTTTAGATTATGACATTCGGAGAGAAGCTTTCACAATTAAGACGTGAAAATAATTACACACAAGAACAGCTTGGAGCATTGCTTAATGTATCCCGTCAGACAGTCAGCAAGTGGGAATCGGATATTGCCTATCCCGAAACTGATAAGCTTTTGAAAATGGGTTCTCTTTTTAATTGTTCTATGGATTATCTTCTTAAAGATGAAATCACTGATAAAAACAATAACCAGCCTGTTCCACCTGTTGCAAATACAAAAAAGGAAGAAGAAAACTGCATCACTATAAAATTCGGAAATATAAATATTAAGGAAAGAAAAAGTGAAAAGACAGTTTTAGGTATGCCCTTATATCATATCGGTAAAAACGCAAAGGGATTTTTCGCAATAGGAATAAAGGCAAAGGGCGTATTTTCATTAGGTCTTATATCAAGAGGTATCTTCTCTCTTGGTCTGTTATCTTTAGGACTTATTTCACTCGGTGTATTACCCATTGGCCTTATTTCTATAGGTGCTATCGCTTTGGGACTGCTCAGTATCGGTGCTATAGCACTGGGGATTTTCTCTATAGGTGCAATAAGCGTAGGAATAGTTTCAATAGGTGCATTATCTGTGGGGTTATTTTCTAAGGGTGCACTTGCTATAGGACATTTTATGGCTATAGGCGATAATGCAAAAGCTATGATAGCTATAGGAGAAACGGAAGCCGTCGGCAGTGTGTATCAGCATATAGGTAAGTTAAAAGACGCAAATCTTCCGCTTATTAAGCTTATATTTGATGCGGATGTGCCTGAGTTTTTACATTGGGCAAGAACTTTATTCTGCTCTATAATCGGAATATGATTTTATAACTATCTAAAAAGAAATGAGGGCGACCATTAAATGGCTACCAATATAGAAGTTTTCCGAAAATTATTTAAATTTTAATACAGCGAATTATGCAGACAGGCACACGGAAATTAACTCCGTGTGCCTGTTTTTCATACTCTATACATTCACCATCATTTTATTTCTATCCGCATACGATAGCAAAAGCTCATTTGTCAATTCCTTTAATATTATCAACCGAATACATCCACCGATTTTTACGGCAATCAACAGCAGGTATCGCCTTACCGCATAACGCTGTCTGAATAAGCGTTTTAGCTGTATCGGTAACCAAAGGATTTGAAAGAGCTTCATCTATATCCATAAAAACAGATTCATCGTTTTCCTCTGCATTCTTACAAGGCTCGCCTTCAACATAATCAGCCTTAAAAACCATATACCACTCATTACTGCGGCAGCGAACAGCAATCATTCCGACAGGCGAAATCTTTACGCCTGTTTCTTCAAGAACCTCACGAAACGCCGCTTCTTCGGGCAGCTCTCCCTCTTTCAAAAACCCTCCCGGATTCAGATACTTGCCGTTTGCACTGCCGTAATTATGCTTTACGAGCAAAACCTTTGAATCCTTTATTACTATAACACCAACAGATAAGCTGTAATTATCCATTTCAAGCTCTCCTTTTCCAGCCAAAAGTTATTGTCTTACCTTTGAAACGTGTAAAAGCAACTTCGCTTTTGTTATTTTCAAGGTAATTGCATATCTTGTTTGTTTTACCAACATACGCTTCCGCTTCATTTCTTGTCATACCGTGATTGATAAGCCTTTCAACAGCTTCCTCAACATCTGAATACCATAAACTTTTAGAATCAATAAAATCGTTGATTTTGGTATCATAATCACTCTGTTCAGGACACACAAAAGACACCTTATCACTCATACGAATGTCAATATTTGACAAGCCAAGCTCACGCATAACATAGGCGTTTCTCATAGCGGCAGCATAATCTCTTTTAGAATTTTCAAGCTCGGCTTTCCAATGCTTTATTGCTCCTCTATGGTCACATAAATCTCCGTAATCCATACCGTCAATATACAAACCACAGCACTCGATTTCACGGTTGGTATCAATACATATAATAAGACCACCGTCAACCGCCGCATTTATCATCTTGCTTATAAATGCTTCAGAATCACCGATATGACGGAGTACAGACTGGCACATTACAATATCAAATTTATCTCTGAAATTACTTTCAAGAAAATCGCCTTTTAAAATCTTCCCGTTAATATTGTATTTAGCAAGCAATTTTTTAGCCTGTTCAGTTAAGGAAGATGAAAAATCTATACCTGTATAGCTACTGCCTTCGGGTAAATATTTCATCAACATCGGAGCGAAATGTGCATATCCGCATCCGCAATCAAGTACGTTGACGGGATTATCTATTTTCCACACCTCACGAATGAGAAAACCGAGGTAATCATTATTCCAGCTTTCATTCCTTGAACGCATAATATATTCAAAATGATTATCCCAAAACTTTTCAGAGTCGGTTTCTTCAGAGGAATAGACATCACCCTTTAAAGGCTTTATCCCTAACAACTCATCAATAGAAACCTCAAAGAAAGCTGCAAGTACGGGAAGAACGGTTATATCTGGCATAGTAATTCCATTTTCCCACTTGCTTATTGTCTGAAAGGAAGTGCCAACGATTTCTGCAAGCTCACCCTGAGTTATATGCTTTGCTTTTCTTAATTCTGATAATCGAAAATTTATAATTGTTTTATCCATTATATCCCTCCTATGCGTTTATCAACAGTATATCATATCAAGAATATAAAATCTATACCCCATACAGTTAGTTTTTTCGCTTCTGAAGCGAATTATAGAAAAACGCACAGCAGATTTCTCCGCTGTGCGTTTATGTTAAATAATGTAGTCGGTAATGCAATCATACCAGTGAACATAGATCTCACCGTTCACGGTAATACGTTCATTGTCAGGAAGAATTTCCGTCCAATTTTTCTTATAGCGATCTTTTGCCCAATCGTTACGGTTAAACCTTCTCCAAAGAATAGTTCTGCCGTTCTTATCGAGATACTGTTCGCTAACAACACCGCCATCATAAGTTTCAATGTCCATAACGCAAATTGTATCATAAGATTTACCGCCGATTTTAACCTCATATCTTCCGACAATGTCAAGTAAAAACGGCTTATCAGCAGTAGTAATTTCACTTCCGTTACGAATAATGTCACCCTTTGCAGACAAATTTACTTCATTTCCGCAGTTGTTTTCACCAAAGCCCCAGTTCGGAATAAACTCATCACCGTCAAGGAAGGTATAGCATTTCTTTACTCCACCGCTTATGTGGCTTTCAGCAAGAAAACGACAGTGCGTATCAGTAAGCTGTGCAATAAAGGTTCTCTCCGCCTTTTTTTCATTATCTGTTTTGTTGCAATCCATAGGAGCGTATTGCTTTGCAGTTATTTCTACGCCCTCAATGCCGTGGATTTCTGCCTTTCCTACGACTTGCATTTCATCATATTCTGTGCGGTTTCTTTTTGGAAAATCGTATATTGCCCAATTAAGCTTTTCGCCTAGCTTCGGAACAATAAACCATCCCATAAGCTCCTCCCACTTAACGGAAAACGGCTCTTTATCAAGCTTTGTAATTGTATATTCGGGCATAAATTCAGGCAGCTTTTTCATATTTTCATCAACCTTTCTGATTGTTGTTTCGGGCAGATATAACCTTTTGAAATTGTTTCTTGCTGTGTAAAGTCGGCTTTTTACAGTTCCAATAGGAATATCAAGCCTTTGGGCAATCTCGCTTTGAGTATAGCCTTGAATGTAAAACAGGTCAATTATTTGTTTATCATTCTCGGATAATGATTTAAGCGTATCATAAATATCGTGCTGTTCAACATATCCGTATCGGCTTGCAGTAAGCGGCTGTTCGGTCAGTTCGTCGATAGAAACATCAACACTTTTCGCTTTTCTGCGGTAATAGTCATTGCATTTATTTCGTGCAATGCTGATTATCCATGCCTTGAAATGAGATTTATCTGCAAGCGTATCAAATTTCTGAAAAGCGGTCAGAAAAGTTTCCTGCAAAATATCATCTGCGTCAGGCTTTGATAACAGCTTGAATCGCACAAAACGCTCTACGGCATTTTTACATTCGTTCAGCAGTATTTCAAATTCGGTCATATCATCACCTCCTTGTGTTTACTTAAAGCGCTTTCACTACTATAGACGTGACTGGAGGCGGAAAGGTTCAGAT